>JAUWKW010000053.1 GCA_030614035.1 Chromatiales bacterium
AAAAGTGCTTTTCGGCGGGCTGCCAGAGACTCGCGCAGCAAGAAAAATGCCAACTCGTGGCTGTCTTTTATCGAGAATGAGCAGAAGCGGCTGAAGCAACTGCAGCAGCAGCTGGATTCAATGAGGCAGGCGGGCGGCGGAGTTCCCAATACTTACTAGTCTATTCGCCCGCCGGCGGGAACCGGTCGAATCAGGCTCTGAGCGTCAAACTGAGAAGGTCTGTAGGTTCTCTGAAACAGAGAATACGCGGTCTACTGCGAATCAACCCCGAAAAACGATCCCAGCGAGAATCAGCAGCTGATGCCTAAAATCATCTACCACGCTCGTGACGGCAAGGTCCATGAAGTGGAAGTGGACACCGGGTATACCGTTATGGAAGGCGCCATTGATAATAATGTGCCGGGCATCGTGGCGGAATGCGGCGGTGCCTGTGCTTGTGCAACTTGCCACAGTTACATTGACGATAAGTGGCTCGAAAAATTGCCGCCTATGGAAGATATGGAGGATGCTATGCTGGAATCGGCACAGGATCGACGCGAAAACAGTCGCCTGACCTGCCAGATCGAGGTCACGGATGAACTGGACGGTTTGGTCGTCAATGTTGCAGACAATGGCGATTAGAGAGTTTCAAACGCTGGCATAAAGAACAATGCAACTGGTCACCATCGATGCCCGCGAAGTAGCCGGACGACCCGGTGTGTTGCTGGACAGTGGCGACATTCTTGACCTGACGGCAGCTCCCGTCACCTTAGCCGAGTCGCAGTGGATTCCACAGTCTGTGGTTAGCATTCTGGTGGCTGGCGAGGAGGGCCGCGAACATGCAATGCGTCTCGTGCGGGCGGTAGAAAATGCCACGGCAGCCGAGATATCCGGGATGCGTGATAGAGGTGTGCTGTTGCCATTTGCCGGGACAGCTTTGATGGCGCCGGTGCGCCGACCCGGATTAGTCCTGATCAGTGCACCGGTCGACGATGAAGCGGGCGAGCCCGATCCGGTGGCAATCATCAAAGGGCCGAATACCGTCGTTGGACCGGCGGCGAAGGTCCGTCCTCCATGGAACGGTAAAGACCCGGTGGCGGGTATGGGTATGCTGGCCGCCGTATTAGGAAAGCCGTTGTACCAGGCGAGCAGCGCGGAAGCTGCAGCGGCCGTAGCGGCCTATACGCTGATCATTGATTTGTCGTTGCTGCCGCCGGCCGCAACGAATTTGACGAGTGCTGAAGGATGGAGGCGTTACATCGACAGTAAGCAGTTTCCTGGTGCCTGCCCAATGGGCCCGACAATGGTCACCGTTGATGCGATGCCGCCACCGGAGCAGGTCAATGCAACCATGCGCATTAACGACGTGGTGGTTGGTCAGGATTCTGTGTGGCCAACGGCGGATTCTGCAGCCGAGCTATTGGCGGTGTTGTCTGGGCGTTTCGGTTTTAGACCCGGGGACACCGTGGCTTTGGCACCCGTGGGCTCAACCGCGATTTCCCAGGGAGTTACGCTGATGGCCGGGGATACCTTCTCGGTGGGGCTGGAGGGCATTATGAGCCTGTCTGTGGAAATCGCCGCATGAGTAATAAGACATTAGCCTTAGACGACCGCTTGTATGATTACCTGTTGTCCGTGTCGCTGCGTGAGCCCGATGTTCTGGCCCGGCTGCGTGAAGAAACCTTGCACCGGGCCGATGCCGAAATGCAGATAGCTCCGGAGCAAGGGCAATTTATGGCACTTCTTCTTAAACTGATCGGAGCCCGCCGCAGTTTGGAAGTTGGCACCTTTACCGGTTACAGCGCACTAGTCTGTGCGTTGGCATTACCAGAAGACGGGCAGCTCATTGCGCTGGACATCAACGAGGAAACGACAGCGATCGCGCAGCGATACTGGGCCGAAGCGGGTGTTGAAAACAAAATCGAACTGCGGTTGGGTCCGGCTGAAGACAGCTTGCGCAATTTGATCGACGGTGGTGACCAGGGCAGTTTCGATTTCATGTTTATTGATGCCGACAAGACCGGTTACCTGACTTATTACGAGATGGGTCTGCAGTTGTTGCGTCCAGGCGGTGTGCTGGCCTTTGATAATGTGCTCTGGGCGGGACGGGTGGCAGATCCCGGTGCAGGGGATGACGATACCCAGGCCCTCAGGGCGTTAAACGTGCAATTACATGCAGACCCACGGGTCGATATCTCAATGGTGCCGATCGGGGACGGTCTGACATTGGCGCGCAAGTTGGGTTGAACCGGCAACTATTCTGGCGCTTTCCCCTGGGCGCTATGCCGGCAGCAGCAACTCAATCAGTTCACCTGAGGCCCCGCGGCAACAGCCAGCCAAACGTTCCCGATACGGTGCTCCGGAAAGGCCAGCTAACGGGTTGACGCTGTCCGGTGACGTGCTGCACTGAAAGCTCACTATGGCTATTCCCGGGGGCAACTCACCCGGCGAAGCATTGCGTGGCATCGCCGCAGCCGGAAACTCGTCCACCTCAATAAATGACTGATCCTGCAATGACAACGCAGCAATTGGATACTTTTGCTCTGCGGGTAACCCGAATGCTTTTGACGCCACGGTAATCCGGGATTCCAAAACAGGAGCATTGGGTACGTCAAACTGCTGCGCATAGAAACTTTGCATGCTGCTCATGGATTCGCCAGCGAGAATGACAATAAACGTGTGGTCGACCGGGCACCGCGCCGACGGCAAATCGAGACCCGGCACGTTGTCTTTGACCTGCGTCAGATACAGAATTTCGTTTGCCGGGCCGAGGACCTGCATGGCTCGAATGTCGTCGGTAAATGAGAGGTTTTTCGGAGGCCCAATGATTTCGAACGGCGAATCGGCAAGATCATCGGCAAGCTGATCGACATCCTGAACGATTAATTCGGACGCACTCCACCCGTAGGTGGTATACGGCACATAGACGGGGTCGGCTGGCCACTCGATAAAGCGAAACATGAAATCGCTATCGCTGACTGGACTCAACAAAATAAACGGCGCGCCAATCATCGAATTCGCTTTCCACAGCGCGGCCTGGTCCGCCGACACGGCGCCTGAATCAGTGAGGCGATAGCCCAGGAACTTCGAGTAGGCGACCTCGATGGCACCCAGATCAGGTGCGCGTACCGTAACGCAGGTAATTCTTCCCAGCGACGAGGGGCCCGGCTGGTCGGGCACCTTAGATTATGCCGTCGGACTTGAGTTCGGCGACGCGTTCTGCGGACAAATTCAGCAGCTCTCCATATATCTCTTCATTGTGTTGACCGAGTTCCGGGCCTGGCGTTCGCACACTGCCGGGCGTTACCGAAAGTTTCGGCGCAACATTTTGCATACGGAGGTCGCCGAACTTGGGGTGCATTGTGGTGATGATCGCTTCGCGAGCTTTGAACTGCGCATCCTCGAGCATATCGGGCGCCCGATAAATTTTCCCCGATGGAATTCCAAATTTTTCCATGCTCGATTCGATTTCATCAGCATCGACTGTTCGAGTCCAGGCAGCGACGAGTTCATCCAGTTCTTCCTGATGCGCCCCGCGTGCCGCGTGCGTGGAATACCGTTCATCCTTGGCGAGTTCGGGTTGTCCCATCGCTTCCGCTAATCGGCCGAACACGGTGTCCTGATTGGCGGCGATCAGTATCATGCTGTCGTCTTTGGTCGGGTAGACGTTCGACGGAGCCACATTCGGCAAAATTGCACCTTGTCGCTCACGGATATATCCAGCCTTGTCGTATTCCGTGATCAGCGATTCCATCATGTTAAGCACTGCTTCATAGATTGCTGAATCGACGACTTGGCCTTCGCCAGTGCGTTCCCGATAATGCAGTGCGGAAAGCGCGCCGATACATGCAAAAGTTGCGGCAAGTGAGTCACCAATACTGATACCCATGCGGCTCGGGGGCGTGGACGGATCACCGCAAACGTATCGCAGGCCGCCCATGGATTCGCCAACGGCGCCAAAACCGGCGCGTACTGAATACGGACCGGTCTGCCCGTAGCCTGACACTCGAATCATTATCAGGCGCGGGTTAATTTTTCGAAGCTCCTCATAAGAAAGGTTCCATCGTTCCATCGTGCCGGGACGAAAATTTTCCAACAGAAAATCGGCCTTGCTAATGAGATCTCTGGCGATTTCCTGGCCTTCCTTAACTCGCAGGTTCAAAGTGACGGACTTTTTGTTGCGGGCGATTACCGGCCACCACAAGGACATGCCATGTTGTTTTTCCTGCCCCCAATCCCGCATCGGATCGCCTTTCCCCGGTGCCTCAACCTTGATCACTTCAGCCCCGAAATCGCCCATCAGCTGGCCGCAAAACGGGCCCGCCAGCAGCGTACCCATTTCGATTAGCCGGAGGTCAGATAAGGGACCCTGGGACGGTATTTGCTCTTTTGTCATTTGCAAGTCCTTAGTCAACTGTCGGGTCGTCAGCAAATGGCTGCCAGCGCCTTGTTCGACCCGATGAGCCAGCCAGCGGCTGCTTGATTCGCTTGATGTTGTATAAGCGATGGCCTCGTATACAATAGCTGATTTTGGTTTCGCTGCAAGGGCTGTAGAGCGTGGCAACAAACGCGGTTTCCATCATCGAAGTTGGACCCAGGGACGGGCTTCAGAGCGAACCCGAGATCCTTTCTACTTCAGTGAAGCTCGAGTTTATTCGCCGAGCTATCGACGCAGGCATCCGGCGCATGGAGGTGACCAGTTTTGTGCATCCGAAACGGGTACCCCAAATGGCCGACGCCGAGGATGTCATTCGGGGCTTGCCCGACCGGGATGACGTAATTTACATCGGTCTCGTCCTTAACAAGAAAGGCTTCGAGCGGGCACGGGATGTAAACATCGATGAAATCGGCATGGCGGTCGTGGCCAGCGATACCTACAACCAGCGCAACCAGGGAGTTCCAACCAGCGAGTCGATTAAAGCGTGGCTGGAAATGTCGGCCGCGGCGCGCGCCGCGGGCATTCGCACGAATGTCATGGTTTCATCCGCGTTTGGCTGCCCATTCGAAGGCGAGGTGCCGGTTGCGAGGATTCTGGAAATCGTAAAACAGATTGTGGACGGGGAGCCGGTGGAGTTAGGCATTGCCGACAGCATTGGCGTGGCGGTTCCGACGCAGGTCACGGATTTACTGGGCGCGGTTCAGGAAATCGTGCCGGATTTGCCGATACGCTGCCATTTCCACAACACACGAAATACCGGTCTTGCAAATGCGCAGGCTGCATTAGAGGCTGGGGTTGCGTCACTGGATGCAAGTATTGGCGGAATCGGTGGGTGTCCGTTTGCACCGGCGGCCACCGGTAACATTCCAACGGACGACCTGTTGTATATGCTCGACCGGTCGGGCGTGCAATCAGGAGTGTCACTGGACAAGATTATCGAAACCAGCAACTGGTTGCAGGAACAGCTCGGAAGAGACGTGCCGGCCATGTTGCCCAAAGCTGGAATATTTCCGCAGGTTGCCGAGCAGCGTCGTGCTGCCGGGTAATTGATCGGAGTGCTGGCTGGTTTCAGCAATTACAACGCTGGCTAAACAGAAAAGGTAAAGTCGGCACACATGTCCATTCATGGCTGCGGGTTTGAAGCTACCGCAGCTGGACTGTTTGACTATAGATAAATATCAAGGGGACAGTATGAGTTACCGTTTAGGCGTTGACGTGGGAGGCACATTTACCGATTTGCTGCTGGTCAACGAGCAATCCGGGGACATTTTCACGGCCAAAGTACCGAGCACTCCGCAGGACTCATCAATTGGGGTGCTGAACGGAATAGAACGCGTATGCGGTTCAGCCGGTATCGACGCGGAAGAAATCACCCACGTGATGCACGGTACGACCGTCGCAACGAATACGATCCTCACTGGCACGGGCGCCAGAGTCGGTCTCGTCACAACCAAGGGATACAGGCAGGTGCTGCAAATTGCGCGCTCGTTTGTGCCGGGAGGACTCGGTGGCTGGGTAATCTACAACAAGAGCCTGCCGATCGCGCCGCTGGCCCTGACCGTGGAGGCAGACGAACGGATAGGCGCTAAAGGCGATGTCGTTACCAAGCTCAAAACGGCCAAGCTTAAAAAGGAATTACGGAGCCTCAAGAAAAAGGGCATCGAAGCGCTTACGGTCTCCCTGATTAAGTCATTTGCGAACAGCGAGCACGAGAAGGGTGTGGCCAGCGTGGCCAAAGAAGTAATGCCCGACATACCGATATCGCTATCGTCCGACGTGGTTCCGGAGATGCAAGAGTACGAACGGACAATCACGACGGTGGCGAATTCATACGTTCGTCCAACAGTTTCCACTTATATTGAAAACCTGAACGATGAACTGAAGAAAAAAATGGACGACGTGCAGTTGCATGTTCTCCGGTCCGATGGTGGCCTGTCATCGGCAAAAGGCGCGAAGGATTATCCGGTCAACCTGTTGATGAGCGGGCCCGCCGGAGGCGTTTCCGGAGCGATCTGGATTGCCACTCAGGCCGGTTTCAAGGATTTGCTGACCTTCGATATGGGCGGCACTTCGACCGATGTTGCCTTGGTCCAGAATGGCAAAGCACAACTGCGCCGCGAAACCACCGTCGGTGACGTTACCGTGCGTGCATCGTCGGTGGACGTGCGTACCGTGGGCGCCGGTGGTGGTTCGATCGCCCACGTGCCAGAGTTAACGGGTGCACTTCGGGTAGGCCCGGAAAGCGCAGGAGCGGAGCCCGGGCCTGCAGCCTATGACATGGGTGGCGTCTTGCCGACCGTGACCGACGCAAACGTGGTTTTGGGTTTTCTTCCGAGCGGTGAAGTACGTCTCGGCGGAGACATGGTGATTCGCCGCGAAAATGCGGAACAAGCGGTGCAATCGATCGCCGATGCCCTTGATCTGCCGCTCAAGCAGGCAGCAGCAGGAATCATCGATATCGTCAACGAGAACATGTATGGGGCATTGCGCCTGGTTTCCGTAGAGAAAGGCTACGACTCACGGGACTTTGCGCTGATCGCTTTTGGTGGAGCTGGTCCACTGCATGCCAATGCGCTGGGCAAGCTGATGAGTTCCTGGCCGGTGATTATTCCCCCGGGACCCGGTGTGCTCTGCGCCTACGGTGACGCCACGACCAAAGTCCGCGATGAAGCCTCACGCACGCATATTCGTCGATTCGGCGAAACCACCGCGAAGGACGTTGCTGGAATATTCAAGAAGCTTGCGAACCAGGCGGCGAAGACACTGGACGCGGAAGGCGTGCCGCGCGAGGAACAAACAACGACCTTCCAGGTGGATATCCGGTATCACGGTCAGGGCCTTCTGTTGACCGTTGATTTCGAGTTGGACGATTTGGAAACGAACGGCCTGGACGCGATCGGCTCGAAGTTCGATGCGATGCACGAGCACTTGTTCACGTTTGCTCTGCCGGAGGACAAGGAACTGGTGAATCTGCGGGCCGTTGCCGAAGGCAAGGCCACGCATTTCGAAGCGCTTAGTCTGCCCCCCGGAGGCGAAGACCCGTCCAAAGCCGAGATCATCAGGCATACGATGTTCGTGGACGGCAAGGACCAGCAGGGTATCCTGTATGACCGGGCCAAGCTGCGGGCCGGAAACATTATCAAGGGGCCCGCGGTAGTCCTCGAGATGGATTCGACCACCGTCATTCTTCCCGGTCACGTCGGCAAAGTCGACGGACTGGGGAACATTCTGATTACACCAGACGACTAATAAATATTGGAGTCGCACTCATGCCAGCCAAAATAGTTGAAACCAAGCCAAGGCCGTTCAAACGGGTCAAGCTGGATCCGATTACCTTGGATATTATTGAAAATGCCATGCTTAACGCACGGTGGGAAATGGATGCCGTTCTGTTTCGCACCGCGATGTCGCCGGGTATCCGGGAACAGCACGATGAGTTTCCGATGATTGCTAATCCTGACGGCAAAATGGTCGTGGGCCAGTTCGGCAGTTTCATCTATGGGTTCAAGGCAGCCTATGACGGGACCATTGAGGAAGGGGACATGTTCCTGACCACGGATCCCTATACCTGCAACGGTGCTGTCAGCCACTCTAACGATTGGTTGTTGCTGCGGCCGATTTT
>JAUWKW010000206.1 GCA_030614035.1 Chromatiales bacterium
TTCGTCACTGCGTTCCTCGCAATGACCTGCATGTTCGAACCGGGCATTAGCCGCGAAGCCCGCAGGGTCAAAACAGCCAGAAGGCTGTTTTGATCAATCCTGAAGGAAATTCATCGTTCACTCCGCTTTGACACGTATGCGCCGATGAGACCGGCGACGAGCACTGCAATATAGAACTGGCCAACCACAGCTTGCATATAGGCGAGACCCCGCGCTGTCGCTGAAATGGGCAGGATGTCGCCATATCCCAGAGTCGTCATCGTGACAAAGCTGAAATACAGCCATTCGCTGTCCCACCCCAGGTCGTCCATGGGCGAAAAGCCGGCATATGACCCCGGCGAAACTGTGTTTACCAATGTGTAGATCATTGCCCAGATGACGCCAAGTAAAAGATAGACGCATATTGCGCCAACAAGCCGATTGGCATTGATCTCGGTGCCGATCACAACCTGCTTCAACGTGAACGAAATTGCGACGAGCATGAATCCAAGCAATGACAGGAGCGAGCTATACTGAAAGAACTGCGAGTGCATCTGAACAGCAACTACATTCAGAATGACACCGGCAATGACGAAGGCCATGCCCACGCTAAAAAAGCGACCGCCTCCCTTAAGGCTCCACACACCGATAACGAGAAGACAGGAAAACACCAATCCCCGCACAATCGGGGCACTGACCAGGTCAAGGTCGTCGGCCAACGGAATGGCGACCAGCAAAATCAGCAGCGCGATCAACAAATAGAAAAAATTAGTGCGTGCCACGCCGTGCCTCATCTGTGTTGAAGGTGATAGGATTCGCGGAGCATAACGATAACAAAAATCAGGCTTTAGGGGTCGCGACAATGCACCATCACCAGCTGCTCATTCTTTTTGCGCTCTTAGTATTCGCCTTTGGTCTGGTCTCGCGGTTTGCTGAACGCAATTCGGTCACGGGTCCCATGGTCTTCATGACGGTCGGAATACTCGGGAGTTCGCTCGCATTCGGATTCCTTCATGTAACGCCGGACATGGGTCCGGTCAAGCTCGTTGCGGAACTTGCGCTGACATTGGTGCTTTTTGTCGATGCGACAATGATCAATCGCAGTGTGTTCGCCGGTGAATCAAAACGCATTCCGGTCCGGCTTCTGCTAATCGGTCTGCCGCTAACCATGATTTTTGGCACCGTTTTCGGCGTTTGGATGTTCGAGGGAGCCAGCATCTGGGCCATCATGCTGATGGCATTTATTCTGTCACCAACTGACGCGGCACTCGGTCAGGCCGTGGTGAAGAGCGAAGGTGTGCCGCTAAGAATACGACAATCAATCAGCGTGGAGAGTGGCCTGAACGACGGCATTGCGTTGCCACCCATCCTGATTGTAATGGCCTTGCTCGGCGCTGAAGCTGGCGAGCATGAGGGCGCCTGGCTCGGCTTTGTGATCAAACAGGTCACGCTCGGCCCGGTGGTTGGTTTGGCGGTCGGTTGGGTTGGTGGCAAGCTGATGCAAGTAATGGCGGATAAAGGCTGGACCGAGGAAACCTTCCAAAGGCTGTCGGCGTTGCCGCTGGCCATCATGGCTTTCGCGTTCGCAGAAAGCGTGGAGGGCAACGGATTCATCGCCGCGGTTGTCGCAGGTCTTGGTCTTACGGCTGCCATAACGTCACAAGATGTCAAGCATCAGGTGCAGGAGTTCGGCGAGACCGAAGGCATGCAGCTGATACTGATCGTATTCCTGATCTTTGGACTGGCAATGGTGCCGGTAGCGGCGCCGTACTGGGGTGTACGTGAGTTGATCTACGCCGTGGCGAGTCTCACGGTGTTGCGCATGGTGCCAGTAGCGATTTCGCTGATTGGTTCCAGACTCGACTGGCAGACCATCACATTCATCGGCTGGTTCGGCCCACGTGGTATCGCCTCGGTGCTTTACTTATTGATGGCGGTAGCCGCGATCGGCTTTCAGGGCTTCGAACAGGTGATGTCCGTCATCGTACTGACCGTTGCCATCAGCGTTTATGCCCATGGCATCAGCGCAACACCGTTGAGTCATCGCTATGGCCAGAGCCGGCCGACCGAAGGGCATTAATGGCTGCACGCACCTGATCCAGAATTTCCTTGGTATCGGTGGGTCCGAGCCGCTCGATAGCGCGCTCCTCGAGCGAGAACAAAGCCATCAAGTGCTGCCTTATTTGCCGAAAGGCTTCGGGGTTATTCTTGCCGCAAACACTTTCATCATTCTTCAAAATTCGCTCAGCAAGGCCGGGTTGGCCCAGTTCGATATCGCAAGCAATAGCGAGCCTGGATACCTCGTGCGCGATAGCATCAATTTGCCTGCCCCAGTACACGTGTTTGAACTTGGGCACCGGGATTAAGATCTAGTGATCGAGGTACAGGTAATTCTGCCAGCTTGACATACGCAGCAGGATTTTGCGCATAATCGCAACGTGGTGAAAGTGGTCGGAATAAACGGCCACCTGCGCGCGTGATCCGGTTGGCAGATTGAACTCGGACATGTCGTCGAGTACCTCGATAACTACCGGTACGCGACCAATACGCTGAAACGCCTCTGTTCCGATCAGGTTGCCGCTCGTTTGCAGCTGGCCCTCAGCCATATTCGGCAGGACACCGATGATTTTGCCCTTGAAGACGCGTCCCGGAATGCCCGGGTAGACAATCTCTGCTTCATAACCCGCTCTTAGCCGCAATGCGGAATTCTGGCGAAAGGCTGCGATCATCGGCGCTTGCTCATCGTGCACAAACACCATGACCGGTCTTAGCGGCAGGGCGGCGGCCATCATTCCGGGCCGCAGCAACAACTGTGATACGTAGCCGCTCGTCGGCGCACGCACGACAGTCCGCTCGAGATCGTAACGGGCTTTCTCGAGCTCAGCTTGCAAGCGCGCAACGTCCGGGTTCTCGCCGTCAATACCTGCTTCGAACGCGATCTGGGCGCGTTCGAAGTCGGCCTCGGCACGCTCCAGCGCCGCCTCATCGGCGAGATACAGTTGGCGCCGGTTTTCCAGCTCATTGGCGCTAATCGCGCCGCGTTCGAAAATGGATTCATAGCGCTGAAATACGCCCTGACTACGGTCGCGGTTTGCAGAGACTTCCACAACTCGTGCACGCGCCGCGGCGACGGTCTGTTCGAGTTCGCGAACGCCTTCCTTGGTGCCGGCCAGCAGTGCTTGCTTCTGCCGCACGATAGCCTCGTAAGGTTTCGGGTCGACACGAAACAACACAGTGCCTTTTTCGACGATCTCGTTCGCTTCGATCTCTACGCTAGTCACAATACCGCTAACACCCGGAACGATGGGCGTGGTGACGAAATACTCACGTGCCATGTTGGAGTAGGGGTGGTTGTAGTTCATCACGAGGACGAGCACGCCGACGATGATGACGCCGCCGAGGGCAGCAGTCGGAACCGTCCATTTGTTGAGCGGTACCTTGAAGACCTTGAAGATGACGATGCAGATGGCCGTGTAAGTCAGGAGAAGCAATGTTTCCATGGTTACTCTCCCTTCGCCGTTTCAAGTTCGGCAAGACGGGTCTCTATCGCCTCGAGGCGCTCCCCGAATCCGTCACCGGCGCGATCGTACCGGTGGACGCCGGAAATCGTCTCGCG
>JAUWKW010000164.1 GCA_030614035.1 Chromatiales bacterium
GGAAGGCGCGGGCAAGGTCGTGGTCGTCAGCGACGAGCCGCAAAAGTACGGCCCACGCGGGTTGCCACGCGGCGTCACCACATATCATCGCCGCGATTTGATGCGCGTGCAGAAAAATCTTTCCGCCATCGACGGCGTGACGGTCCTGATCTATGACCAGACCTGTGCGGCTGAATTGCGCCGACGCCGCAAGCGGGGTTTGGCCGATGACCCGCAGCAGCGGGTATTCATTAACGATCTGGTCTGTGAAGGTTGTGGAGATTGCAGTGCCGTATCCAATTGCCTGTCGGTGATCCCGGTGGACACGGAGTTCGGGCGCAAACGCGCGATTAACCAAAGTGCCTGCAATAAGGATTTCAGTTGCCTGGACGGCTTTTGCCCGAGCTTTGTTACAGTGCACGGCGCGGGCCTGCCACAACCCGAGTTCCGGATGCCCGACGTGGAAAGATTGCCGGAACCGGAGCAACCGGTACTGACCGATACCTACAGCATTCTGATCACAGGGATCGGCGGCACGGGCATCGTTACCGTCGGCGCGCTGATAGGGATGGCCGCGCACATCGAGGGAAAAGGCTGTGCCGTCCTCGACCAGACGGGACTGGCGCAGAAATTCGGTGCCGTGTTCAGTCACGTACGCATCGCCCCGGACCCCGAACGTATCCGGTCAGTGCGTATCCCGGCGGGTGGCGCCAATCTGCTATTGGCCTGCGATATTGTCGTGGGTTCAGGTGGAGACGCGCTGGCGAAGCTGAGCCGGAATTCCAGCCAGGCCGTCGTCAACACCTATCTGGATATGCCGTCCGATTTCATTCGCGATCGCGACTACGAATTGCCGGGTTGTGCGATGCGCGATTCGATCCAGGCCGCGGCCCGCGACCAGAGTGCATTTTTCGTTGACGCCACGCGCCTGGCTACCCGACTGCTGGGAGACAGTATCGCGACGAACCTGTTTATGGTCGGTTATGCGTGGCAAAAGGGACTCATTCCGCTAAGCCGGGAATCCATATTCACTGCGATCGAACTGAACAAGACCGCTGTCGAGATGAATAAGCAGGCATTTACCTGGGGCCGCTGGGCCGCCTCCGACCCTGTAGCAGTTGACGCCGTCGCGGGCTTTTCGCGCGAACCAGAGCCCGTGGCCGATGATTTGAATACGATTGTCGCCCGTCGAGTCGAGTTCCTGACCGGCTACCAGAACGAAAACTACGCCGCGCGTTATCGCGCTCTGGTAGAAAAAGTCAGGGATGCGGAATCAACAGTTGCGGGTGAAACCAGTACGCGACTAAGCGAGGCCGTTGCGCATTACTACTTCAAGTTGCTCGCCTACAAAGACGAATATGAAGTCGCACGGCTTTATACAGATGGTGTGTTTCGCCGCAAGCTTGCAGAGCAGTTCTCTGGCAACTATCGGCTCCGGTTTCATCTGGCGCCGCCGTTGATTTCGCGCAAGGACCCGGATACCGGTCGGCTGCAAAAGAGGGAGTTTGGCTCGTGGATGCTTGGCGCATTCCGCCTGATGGCTCCGTTACGGTTTCTGCGCGGCACGATCTTCGATCCGTTTGGCTACAGTAAAGAGCGCCGCGGTGAGCGGGGATTGATAGGCGACTATGAGCGCACGCTTGCGAGCGTGCTAACTGACTTGCGGCCGGACACGCTGGACCTGGCTATCCAACTGGCATCGCTGCCTGAGCAGATTCGCGGCTTCGGGCACGTCAAGGCGGAATCAATGTCGCACGCTGAGACTCGACATTCTGAACTGATGAACGAATTCAGTAAGCGTACCCAAAAACAGACAGCGGATCGGCCCAAGGCGACCGCTGCCTGATATCAATTTGTTTACCCTATTCCTGTTGGCGTGCTGGCAGGTGTTCGATTGTTAGTGGCTTTCTGCGTAGAATCAGCTGCCACAAGCTCAACAAAAACCTCCAGGCATCGAAGTGCCGGGCGCCGTTCCGATACTGAGCTATAACGATAAGGAAAAATATTTTGCGAACACTGAGAACGTTATTCATTGTCGCCCTGGCAGGATTAGCCGCCTGCACGGCCGCGAACATCACATTGCCACCGGTAACGGATCAGCCGACCGGTGCGCATATTCCCGGCAAGGTCATTTGGCATGATCTGCTGACCGACGATGTGGAGTCCGCCCGGCATTTCTATGGCGAACTATTCGGTTGGAAATTCGAATCACCGACGCCCGGTCAGAATTCGGCCTATACGCTGATCACGCTGAACGGTTCACGTATCGGCGGAATGATCGATGCGACAAAAATTCGAGCAGACGTCGATCTGACCCAGTGGGTATCGATCCTGTCGGTGGACGACGTCGATGCGGCTACCGAATTAGTCAGAACATCCGGTGGCACTGTATTTACGGAACCAACCGACCTGACGGATCGGGGTCGAATATCGGTCGTCGCCGATTCCCAGGGCGCGCTGGTCGCGCTGCTGCGTACCGAGGGTGGTGATCCGACAGATCAGGAGCCGCAGATCGGGGGCTTTTTGTGGGATGAGTTGTGGACGGATGACCCGAATCAGTCCATCGAGTTTTTTTCAGAGCTGGTCGATTACGAAGATAATACAGTTGCAATTGAGGGCGAGGATTATCGGTATCTGAGCAGCGCTGGTCAGCCACGCGTCGGTATTCGCAAAAATCCATTGCCGGGATTGACGCCCACCTGGGTCACTTTCATTCGTGTCGAAGACCCGGCTGCGATTACTGCGCGGGTGGAAGAACTTGGCGGAAAGGTATTCGTCGAAGCGCAAACCAACCCCATCGGTGGACAAGTGGCAATCATCGCAGACCCGGCCGGCGCTGGCCTGGTCATTCAAAGCTGGACGCCGCGCGAGCGAACTTAGGAATTGGTAATGAACACAAAGAAAGTTTTCCAAATCGTCACATTGGCATGGATTTGTATGCTGGGACTGACAGCTTGTGATCCGCAGGTCTATGGCAGCGTCGGTGTTTCCGGCGGCTGGAGCAACTACGGTAGCTCCAGTATGCGGGGCAGCGTATCGGTAAGCGGACGGGTATGTTGCTGATGCTCTCGTAGCGGAGAAGGTTCCGCTGAATTAACAGTTATCCAGCGCCTTCGGTTTCACTCCACTGGTCGGCTTCGATGACACTGGCGCGGTAATACTTAAGGTTCGCAAACAGGAACAATAGCGCGAACGAACCCGCGACCAGCGCGACGATCGAGATGGAGTAGCGCAAAGCAGCATCGTCACCGAAGACAAAATCGGTGACCGCCGCAACTGCCGACGCTCCGAGGCTTAAACCGAGCACATTGATGGCAAAGTAATAAATCGCGGTCGTCTGGGCGCGTAGCTGATTCGGCACGATCATCATCAGCGCGGCGCCGGCCGTGGCCGTTGGAATAGCGGCGCCGATTGTAGCCGGGACGAGCATTGCGACCGCAAGTTCAGGGGTCGGCATTAGCGGCACCAGGGCCGACGAGATCACCAGAATGATCGCGCCGATCAGCGTCATGCGCATATGAGCGTCGCGGTGACCCCTGGCATAGAGCCAGTCGGAGAGCCAACCGCCCGCATTTACGCCGATTGGGCCGGCGGTCAAGGCGATGATGCCGTAAGCCAGGCTGACATCGGGGATCGACCATTGCCAGGTGCGCAGAAACATCGTCGGGATCCAGAACAGAAACCCGTAACCGAGGATCGTGACGACAGACATACCCAGGAAATGCGTGCTATAGGTGCGCCATCGCTGAGTCAGGAAACGCACTGTTTCGCCGATCGATACCTCATCACGCGTTTCGCCACCGTCCGTCGCGATCTGGAGTTTGTCGCGACGCTCTGGCTCGCGGATCGTAATCATTAGTGCGGCAATTAGCAGCCCGGGAAGTCCGACGAGCAAGAATACGAGCTGCCACGCGTATAACTCGCCGACAATCGGCAGTGTCACCCGCGGCGTGTCGAACGCGAACGCGATGATTTGGCCGCCGACAACCATCGCGACGCCGGCACCAAGTGAAACTCCCATGTTGTAGAAGCTGATTGCTCGCCCGCGTCGCTGCCGCGGAAAATAATCGCTGATCAGCGAGTACGCGCTTGGGTTCAACGTCGCTTCGCCGACTCCGACGCCGATACGGGCCAGGAATAATTGCGAAAAATTTCGCGCCAGCCCGCAGGCCGCCGTCATCAGGCACCAGATCGTGATGCCGACCGCGATGATGCCGCGCCGGCTCCGGCGGTCGGCGAGGCGACCGATCGGGATACCGAGCGCCGTGTAGAAGATGCCGAACGCCAGCCCAAGTAGCAGGCTGATCTGGAAATCGGTGATCTCCAGATCCTGGCGGATTGGTTCGATAAGTAGTGCAAGGATCTGACGGTCGAGGAACGAGAACATATAGGCGACTGTTAGCAC
>JAUWKW010000050.1 GCA_030614035.1 Chromatiales bacterium
GGGTGCTTGCGATTGCAGGGCAGCTCGCACAACAGCGCAAAGGCCACGTCACGTCGGTGGACAAATCCAACGTACTGGAAACGTCGCGGCTATGGCAAAGCGTCGCCAAAGAGTTCTTTGCGCGGGAGTTTCCGGAACTGGAAATTGAGCACCTGCTCGTCGACGCAGCGGCGATGCACCTGCTGTCACGGCCACGCGATTTTGATGTCATCGTCACCGAAAACATGTTCGGCGACATTCTGACAGACGAGGCATCGATGCTGGCCGGTTCAATGGGCATGCTTCCATCGGCGTCTTTGAACGAAACCAAAAAAGGCTTGTATGAGCCCATTCACGGCTCTGCTCCGGATATAGCCGGTCAGGGGATCGCGAATCCCTGCGGATTCATTCTCAGCGTCGCGATGCTGCTGCGGCACTCACTGGGCCTGGAGGCTGAAGCGGCTGCGGTTGAAACAGCTGTATTTGCGGCGTTGGACCAGGGATACCGAACGGCTGACATCGCCGTTGCCGGCAAGCCATCAGTCACGACCCGGGAAATGGGCGACGCGATCGTGGCTGGATTACCGGCGGGCAACTAACCGAGCGCGGAATCTCGGGCCGACGCGGCCGCAAGCACGCAATCCAGCGCTTGCTCGACATCCGCCACCAAGTCCCGAGTCGCCTCGATCCCGGCTGACAAGCGAACCAGCCCCGGGCAAAGACCAGCCGCCAGCTTGCTGGCCTCATCCACTACGCCATGGGTCATGCTCCACGGATGCGATGCAAGACTCTCAACGCCACCCAACGACTCAGCTAACGAGAAATACTGCAGCGCTTCGAGGAACACCTGTGCCGCTGGTTCGCCGCCCGCCAGTTCCAGGCTAAGCATTCCACCAAATCCGTGCTGTTGCCGTTTCGCCAGGGCATGCCCGGCATGATCCGGCAGACCGGGATAGTGAACGCACCGGACTGCCGCGTGAGCAACGGCAAGATTTGCCAACGCGTTAGCGTTCTCTTCGTGAAGTCGCATCCGGGCATGCAGTGTGCGTAGGCCTCGCAGCGTTAAAAAGCTGTCAAAGGGGGCGCCGGTCAGTCCCAGCGCATTCGCCCAGTATTGCATCCGCTCGTGCAATTCCGGCGTAGTTGCCACCACGGCACCGCCGACAACGTCGCTGTGACCATTGAGGTATTTGGTGGTCGAGTGCACCACCAAATCAGCGCCAAACTCGATCGGCCGCTGTAACACCGGCGACAGGAAGGTATTGTCCACCGCCAACAGCGCATCGCTGTCCTGCAGCCGCTGACTGAGCTTCCATAAATCGACAATTCGCAGCAACGGGTTCGTTGGGGTTTCAACCCAGACCAGTCGCGGGTTCAGCGCCAGCGCGCGGTCCAGTTCTGCCGCATCCGTCTGGTCAATCAATTCAAGCCTGAACAAGCCGCGCTGTGCGAAATCGGACAGCAAACGAAACGTACCGCCGTAACAGTCGTACGGCGCTATGACCAGGTCGCCGGGGTCGACCAACTGGCAGACCAGCGTAATTGCAGCCATGCCGGTGCAGGTCACGGTGGCCCCGACCCCACCCTCGAGTTCCGCCAACGCTTCGGCCAGCACATCGCGAGTTGGATTGGCCGTGCGCGTGTAATCGTATGCCCGGGGTTGGCCGAAACCCGCATAGGTAAACGTCGATGACAGATGCAACGGGGGCACGACGGCCCCGTGCTGTTCGTCGGTTTCGAGTCCGGCTCGCACGGCGAGCGTCCGCCCGCTTGGTTTGTTCGACATGATTCGATTCTCCGTTCTTGGTAGCTGCTGCTGCAGCGATGTTCTCTGCGAGAACCCTACGGAGCACCGTAAAGTGGAACCTTGCGTCCTTTAGCCAGCGGCCTTTCACAAGGTCTCATCTTTCGAATCCCAATCTGATCCAGGATCCGGAGGAGTTGGCACCTTTTCAGGAGGGTTAGTCCTGCAGGTTGCCCCGGCTTCCAAGGGCCTATCCCTCAGCCGGTCTCGATGAGAACGCTGGCAGTGTAGGGGCTTTGCCAGGGACCGGTCAAGATTATTCGCCATATCCCGCTGAATGTGCCCTGCCCGCTTGCGTGCTGCCCGCGTTTGAGTTAGTGTAATAACGTATTAGTACATTAATATGACAAAACAACATGAAAGATCATCGCGTTTTGACCGCCGGCGAAGAAGTCGCCGCCGAAGAAGAACTGTTCGCTGCGGTGCTGAAACTCCAAACCATCAGCGAGTGCCGGGCGTTCTTCCAGGACCTGTGTACTCCGGCTGAACTGCAGGCCATCAAAGACCGCTGGAACGTCGCCGAAAGGTTGGCCGAAGGTCGAACCTACCGCGAGATTCACGAACTGACCGGGGTCAGCGTGACGACGATCGGCAGAGTAGCCAGATATTTATCTTCTGGTTCAGGCGGTTACAAAACTGTTTTAAAGAGAATTGGGAAATAATGTCGATGGAAATCACTGACTCTCGTATCAAGATCGCAATACAGAAATCCGGCCGCCTGACTGAACACTCGCTGGAATTGCTGCATCAGTGCGGACTCAAATACAGTCGTGGACGCGATCCGCTGATCGGCTTCGGCGAGAACATGCCGGTCGATTTCCTGCTGGTCCGGGATGATGACATCCCGGGGCTGGTACGCGAGGATGTCTGTGATCTGGGCATCGTTGGTATGAACGTGCTCGAAGAAAAGCGGCTGGAATTCAACCAGGCCGGCCAGGACGCGCCGTTCCGGCTGATTCAGGAGCTGGATTTCGGGCATTGCGAGCTGTCATTCGCCTACCCCGAGAGCGGGCCAATTCAGTCACTGGACGACGTTGACGGACAACGGGTTGCGACCAGCTACCCCCGAATCGTCGGGGATTTCCTGAAGCGTCGAAACGTTAACGCCGAGGTCGTGGAGTTCTCCGGTGCCGTCGAAATTGCGCCCAGCCTCGGACGTGCTGAGCTGATATGTGACCTGGTCTCGACCGGCTCTACGCTGGCAGCAAATAAACTCAACCGGGGCGAAATCGTACTGCAAAGTACTGCCGCGCTGATTCAAACACCAGTGGATATCCCACCGTCCAAGTCTGAGTGGGTCAATCGGCTTCTGCAGCGAATTTCCGGCGTCCAGCAGGTTCGTGGAAGCAAATACATCATGATGCACGCGCCGCGTTCGGCATTGTCCGAGATATCGGCCTTGTTACCGGGTGCCGAAGCGCCAACGGTGCTGCCGCTCGAAGGCTGCGACGACAAAGTTGCGGTGCATGTCGTTTGTCGCGAAAACGTGTTTTGGGAAACCCTCGAGCAACTCAAGGAAGCTGGTGCCAGTTCCCTCCTGGTCGTGCCGGTGGAGAAAATGCTGGCATGAATACCGAAGGCAATTGCTTCACGTGGTCCGAGCTGTCCGCTGAGCAGCAACGCGCGGCGCTGCAGCGACCGGCCGTACGTGACCAGCGGGAAACTGTCGAGCAGGTTCGCGCCATCATTCGGGACGTCAGGCAGACCGGCGATCAGGCGTTGCGAGAGCTCACCGAAAGACTGGACGGCGTGCGAATGGCGGAATTTCGCGTCGGTGATCAAGAGGCCTCCGATGCTGAGCGAGCACTGACCGATGCACAGAAAACTGCCGTTAAAGTGGCGATCGCCAACGTGTCTCGTTTTCACGCGGCCCAGCCAAGCTTACCGCTGCGGATCGAGACCGCCACTGGCGTCACCTGCGAACGAATTCTGCGGCCGATTCCTGCCGTGGGGCTGTACGTCCCTGCCGGGACGGCGCCGCTGCCCTCCACGGCCATTATGCTAGCCGTACCGGCCGGCCTCGCCGGGTGCCCGGTCAAACTGTTATGCACGCCGCCCCGCGCGGATGGCCGGGCGGATCCGGCCGTGGTTTACGCTGCGCAGGAATGCGGCGTTGCCAGCATTTTCAAACTAGGCGGCGCCCAAGCCATCGCCGCGATGGCCTACGGCACCGAATCGGTGCCGAAAGTCGACAAAATCTTTGGCCCCGGCAATGCCTGGGTCACGGCGGCAAAGACCGAAGTCGCAGCGGACCCCGCAGGCGCGGCGCTGGACATGCCAGCCGGACCGACCGAAGTCATGGTTATCGCCGATGCAGGTGCCGATCCGCTTGCGGTCGCCCTCGACTTATTGTCCCAGGCCGAACACGGAAGCGATTCACAGGTGGTGCTGGTCACCGATACGCCAGAGCTAGCCGAGGCGGTTAGTGCAGCCGTGCAAGCCACGCTGCCCGAGCTACCAAGGCGGCAAATCATCGAACAGGCACTGCAAAACAGCCTGACTATTCTGGTGGATGACGTGCCGCAAGCCATCGATGTGGCCAATGCCTATGCCGCAGAACATTTGATAATTCAAGTCAATAAAGCGAGACAATATATTGATACTATTATAAATGCTGGCTCTATTTTCTTGGGACCGTGGACTCCGGAATCGGTCGGCGACTATTGCAGCGGGACCAATCACGTGTTGCCGACCTACGGCTATGCTCGCGCTTACAGCGGCCTGTCGACCCGTGATTTCCAGAAGCAGATTTCGGTCCAGGAGCTGACCGAAGCCGGCCTGCGCGGGCTTGCGCCCACCGTCGAGACGTTGGCCGAGCTAGAGGGCCTCGATGCTCACGCAAAAGCGGTGCGGGTGCGGCTGAATCCGCCGATCGGGGGCGCGAATCATGAGTAACTTGCTCGATCTGGCCCGGCCAGAGATCCGGGCGTTGCATGCCTATCGCGCAGCCGGACATGAAGATGGCCTGGTCCGGCTCAATGCGAACGAAACGCCGTGGCCCGCCATCGGCGACGGCGACGGCCTGAACCGCTACCCGAACGAACGACCCGTGACTCTAACCGGGCGTCTGACGACCCATTACGGCCTCGATCCTGGCCAGGTGCTGGTAACCCGCGGCAGTACGGATGCAATCGATCTGCTGCTGCGTGGTTTTTGTGGCGCCGGCCGGGATGAAATCATCATCTGTCCGCCCACTTTCACCATGTACCGGGTGTATGCCCACATCCAGGGGGCCGCCGTACGCGAGGTACCGCTGCTTCGCGAACGCGGGTTTGCGCTCAACCACAAAGCCATCATCGACAGCTGGACGCCGCAAACCAAACTGCTGTTTGTGTGTTCACCGAATAACCCCACCGGTAACCGCGTTCCGGACGCCGAGCTGGACGAACTCTGCTTGGCGCTGGCGGGCCGGGGGCTGGTCGTCGTCGACGGCGCCTATAGCGAGTTCGCGGACAGCGACCCGACCCGGTCGCTGCTGCAGCGACACGACAATGTCGTCGTGCTCAGAACCCTGTCGAAAGCCTATGGGCTGGCTGGCATCCGCTGCGGCGCCCTGCTCGCCCACGCAGAAATCGTCAGCCTGCTCGGCAAAGTGTTGCCGCCGTACGCCTTTCCCACCCCCAGCGTGCAGGCAGCGTTGCGTTGCATGGAGCATTTGGACGAGGACCAACAAAATCAGCGCATCACCAAACTGACGGCAGAGCGGGCCCGTCTGGCAACGGAACTGGCCGCACTGGACTCGGTGACGCAGATTTGGCCGAGTGAGGCCAATTTCCTGCTGGCTGAATTCGAGGAACCTGGACGGGCCGTCGAAGCAGCACGACGAGGCGGCGTACTGGTACGCGACTTCAGCGGGGAACCCGGACTAAGCGGGTGTCTGCGTATCACCGTCGGGGATACGGACCAGAATACGCAACTATTAACGAGCCTCAGACGATGAATAACGGCAATGCCATCATCTTTGTCGATCGCGACGGCACGCTGATTCGCGAACCCGCCGATCAACAGGTCGATCGGCTCGATAAGGTCGAACTGCTGCCGGGCGTGATAGCCAGCATGCTGCGACTGCGCGACGCTGGCTACGAATTTGTCATGGTCAGTAATCAGGACGGGCGCGGCACCAGCAGTTTTCCGGAAGAGGCGTTCGCCCGCGTGCAGGACTTCGTGCTGAGCTTGTTCGATTCGCAAGGCCTGCAGTTTCGCGAAGTATTTATCTGCCCGCACTTTGAGACCGATGAATGCTCGTGCCGCAAACCAAAGCCCGGCCTGGTCACGGCGGTCATGCGCGACACGCCAGTCGATCGAGAGCGCAGCATAGTCATCGGCGATCGGGACACGGACCTGGCGCTGGCCGGCAACATCGGCGTTCGGGGCTTCAAAATCGATCCGGAGGATCCCGGTGCCTGGGACCAAGTAGTCCGCGATATTCTCGACCAGCCGCGCATAGCGTCGGTGGGCCGCAAGACCAGAGAAACGGACATCAGCGTCACGGTTGACCTCGACCGGCCCGGGCCAGCCGAAATCAATACTGGAATTGGTTTTTACGATCACATGTTGGAGCAGATCTCCAAACACGGCGGGTTCGCGCTGACGCTGAGCTGCAGCGGTGATCTCGACGTCGACGAGCATCACACGGTCGAAGACACCGCCCTCGCTCTGGGACAGGCGATACGCGATGCGCTGGGCGATAAGCGCGGTATCGGCCGCTATGGTTTCACCTTGCCAATGGACGAAGCCCAGGCTCAGGTCGCGATCGATCTCGCCGGCCGACCGTATTTCGTTTTCGACGGGTCGTTTCCCCGCGAGCAGGTCGGCGGTCTGCCGACTGAGCTGGTGCCGCATTTTTTCCGCTCGCTGTCTGACGCGCTCGGCGCAGCAATACACATGTCCGTGCAGGGCGAGAACGCACACCACATGGTGGAGTCGTGCTTCAAGGCCGCCGGCCGAGCGCTGCGTCAGGGGCTGCTGCGCGAAGGCGAAGAGCTGCCGAGCACCAAGGGCCAACTGTGATGTCTGCTACTCGAGTAGCAATTATCGATGGCGGCGGAGCCAATATTGCGTCGTTGCGCTTTGCGCTCGAACGCCTGGCCGTGGACAGCGAACTGACCGTAGATATCGAAACTATCCGGTCCGCATCCCACGTGATACTGCCGGGCGTCGGTGCAGCTGCAGATGCAATGAACCGGTTGCGAAACGCGGGCCTGGACCGCGTGATTCCGGAACTGACGCAACCGGTGCTGGGCATCTGTCTTGGCCTGCAGTTGTTGTTCGAAGCGTCAGATGAAGACGACGCTGAATGCCTTGGGGTCCTGCGCGGCACCGCCCGTCAGTTTGAAGCGGTCGCCGATCGCCCGGTACCTCACATGGGCTGGAACCAGATCGCGCGGACCAACGGCAGCAGCGGGGTCGGATTGCTGAAAGATATCCCGGATGGTGCGTATTTCTATTTCGTGCATAGCTATGCGCTCGACGTCAGCGCGATTACCGCAGCAAGTGCGGACTATGGCTGGGAATTCTCTGCGGTTGTCCGACAAAACAATTTCGTGGCTACGCAGTTTCACCCGGAACGCTCGGGTGCGCATGGCGCGGCGCTGCTGAATAATTTTCTGACCTGCGACTGAGCATCTGATCGGTGCAGAGCCCGAACGTCATGGAGGTGATCCCCGCCTTAGATTTGCTCGGCGGCCGCTGCGTGCGCCTGTACCAGGGTGATTTCAACCAGGTCACGGTCTACGACGAGAATCCGGTCGATCTGGCCCGGCGCTACCGGGACGCCGGCATGCACCGATTGCATGTCGTCGACCTCGACGGCGCACGCAGCGGCGAACCGGGTAACCTGGATTTGATCGCAGAACTGACCGGCGATCTCGGCCTGGCTGTGCAGATCGGCGGCGGCCTTCGCGATCTGGAGCGGGTACGAACACTGTTGGACACCGGTGCCAGCCGCGTCGTGATCGGCTCAGCGGCCGTCACGGATCCGCAAATGGTAATCGGCTGGATCAACGAACTCGGCGCCGAACGAGTCATCCCGGCGTTTGACGTGAAACTCAACCAGCAAGGCGAACCGGTCGTCCAGACCCACGGGTGGACAAAAAACAGCGAGCAGACTCTGTGGGAACTGATGGACTGCTACGCCGGGACCGGCGCCATGGACTTTCTTTGTACCGACATCAGCAAGGACGGCACGCTTGCTGGTCCGAACGTCGAACTGTACGCAAGCTGCACCGAGCGGTGCCCGCAAGCCCGGATCATTGCTTCGGGTGGCGTCGCCGGCTTCGACGACCTGATCGCGTTGAAACGGACTGGTGCTTCGGCGGTTGTTACGGGAAAAGCACTGCTGGACGGTCGATTGCAACTTGAGGAGATCCAGCGATTCTTGCAAAACGCATAATCCCCTGTCTCGATGTGCGCGATGGCCAGGTGGGCAAGGGCGTGCAGTTCCGGAACCACGAAGTCGTTGGTGACATTCTCGACCTGGCCCAGCGCTAT
>JAUWKW010000138.1 GCA_030614035.1 Chromatiales bacterium
GCGAACCCCATCAGCAGAACGCCACCGAGCTTGCTGGGCACGGCACGCAAAATCGCGTAGAACGGCGTGAAATACCAGATTGGCGCTATATGTTCCGGCGTTTTTAATGCGTTGGCAGGCTCAAAATTGGCGTGCTCGAGAAAAAAACCGCCCATTTCAGGGGCGAAAAACACCACGCCAGCGAACAGGATCAGAAAAATAATAATCGCAACCAGGTCTTTGACGGTGTAGTACGGATGAAATGCAACCCCGTCCACAGGGATCCCGTTCTCATCTTTATTTTCTTTGACCTCAATGCCGTCCGGGTTATTCGATCCGGTTTCGTGCAGAGCCATGATATGCAGAACAACCAGCATGACTAACGCCAGCGGCACGGCAATGACATGCAGGGCAAAGAAGCGGTTCAGGGTAATATCAGAAATAAAATAATCGCCACGGATCCATTCAACCAGCACCTCACCGATACCGGGCAGCGCCCCGAATAGCGACACGATGACCTGGGCACCCCAATACGACATCTGGCCCCAGGGCAACAGATAACCGAAAAATGCCTCCGCCATCATTGCGAGGTAGATGAACATTCCAATCAGCCACAGCAGCTCCCGAGGGTTCTTATAGGAACCGTATAGCATGGCGCGAAACATGTGCAGGTAGACAACGAGAAAAAACGCCGAAGCGCCCGTCGAATGCATGTACCGGATCAACCAGCCCCATTCCACGTCGCGCATGATGTATTCGACCGAGGCGAAGGCCTCCGATGCCGACGGCTTATAGTTCATCGTCAGAAAAATACCGGTCAGCACTTGGATGACCAGCACGACGATGGCCAGCACACCGAACACATACCAGAAATTAAAATTCTTGCCCGGGTAGTACTCAGTCGCATGCTCTTTAATCAGCTTCGACCAGGGAAAACGGGCATCGATCCATCGGAGCAGCCTCGCACCCCGTCCACCGACGGCATCGGCCCGTATACTGCTCATGCCGCCACCCCCGAGTCATCACCGATCAGTATCAGGTCTTCGCCGACGAAGCGGTATGGCGGTACGACAAGATTGGTCGGCGCCGGAAAGCCGGCAAACACCCTGCCCGACAGATCAAATCTGGATCCGTGGCAGGGACAATAAAAGCCGCCCACCCAATCCGCACCCAAGTCAGCCGGCGCGATCTCGAAGCGTTCGACCGGCGCGCAGCCTAGATGTGTACAGTTACCGATGACTACGAGAATCTCTGGTTTTTGTGCGCGATACTGATTCTTTGCAAATACCGGTTGTTCGGATTCATCCGAATTCGGATCCCTCAAGGCCGTGGCACTCGCGAGCATGCGTTCCAGCATTTGCGGGCTACGCTTGAGTATCCAAACCGGGCGGCCGCGCCACTTGACCCGCAACATCACGCCCTGTTCCAGTTTGCTGATATCGACCTCCACCGGGGCACCTAGCGCCTGCGCACGGGCGCTGGGTCGGAATGAAGAGACGAACGGGATGGCCGCGAGGACGAGTCCGACGCCCCCTGTTACGCCAGTGGCGACGGTTAGAAAATGACGCCGGCTCAGGCCTTTTTCGTCGCTCATTAAAGGTCTTCCCCCACGTCGTAACGGCCCCCGGCAGGCCCCCTGTATGCGGTCGCCCTACATGACCATTGTGCTTCTGGAACCGCGCTCCGGAAATCGACTCAAAGCGCGCATCTGAACTGGCGAATTATACACAGCGGCGATCGGCATTGCCTACAGCTCCCGGTACGGCGAGAATGAATTGCGAATCCACAATCCGCGACGGTCAGGCGAGCCAGCTAAAGCTCGGCGGCCGGCATACACAATGAACAGATCCCGCCAAATTTTGCTGTTTCTCGGCCGCTCGATGACCCTGGGGCTTGCGGTAGCCTTCGTAGTGATTTGGCTGCGGCCGGATTGGCTGTCGCGGTTGGGCGCCAATACAGCTAACGCCCCGGATCCCGAACTATCGATGCTGAACCTGATACCCGATGCGGTTGCGAGCGCGGCGCCCGCCGTCGTAAATATTTATACCACTCGCGCGATTAATCCAGGAAACCTCCGACCGCTGTCACGGTTTCGTTTGCGCGGAAATTCGGGGGCCGATACCCCGCCGATGGTCACGTCCTTGGGTTCCGGCGTGGTTATCGATCCGGCCGGCTTCATTGCCACCAACCACCATGTTGTCGCCGCCAGCCGCGACATCAAGGTTCAACTTGCTGACGGACGTGTCGCACAGGCTCAGACCATTGGAACCGATACCGACACGGATTTGGCTTTACTCAAGATTGATCTTGACGATTTACCTTCCATGCCGCTCGGCCGATCCGACCAAATACGCATCGGTGAAATCGTTCTGGCGATCGGCAATCCGTATGGCTTGAGTCAAACCGTAACTCAGGGCATCGTCAGCGCGACAGGCCGCACCGAACTCGGAGTGACTCGCTTTGAGAATTTCATTCAGACGGACGCGGCTATCAATGTCGGCAATTCCGGTGGAGCCCTCGTCAACCTGCGGGGCGAACTAATTGGCATCAATACCGCAGTCCTTGGCACTGACTTCAGTACCGAGGGAATCAGCTTCGCGATCCCTTCAAATATGGTCAGGGGGGTTGTCGCCGAGCTCAGAACTCACGGTCGAGTTCGGCGAGGCTGGCTAGGTGTGGTCCCCAAAGACCTGTCCAACCGCAGAGCTGCTGAACTCGGCCTGCCCGAGATGGGCGGCATCGAGTTGGTTGACGTCTTCGTCAACAGCCCGGCTGCCCGGATTGGCCTGCGCCCAGGAGACGTCATCACTCATATCAATGAGCAACCAATCCGTTTTTCCAGGCAGGCTCTGAACCTGATCGCCAGCCTTGAACCGGGAGTCAACGTCAAGGTCAGCGGAAATCGCAACGGCAAAAGCTTTTCCGCCGCCGTCACTCTGGATGAGCGGCCGCGCAGCGGCAGTTAGCCATCAGCTCAGACGTCGAATGTCGGCACCGAGTCGTCCCAGCTTTTCCTCGATGCGTTCATAGCCACGGTCGATGTGATAGACCCGGCTGACCGTGGTTTCGCCAGCGGCGATCAACCCAGCCAACACCAGGCTGGCCGAAGCGCGAAGATCCGTGGCCATAACGGGCGCCGCTTTGAGTTGCTCGACACCTTGAAGGATAGCGGTGCGACCCTCTGACTTGATCTTCGCCCCCATTCGCTGCAGTTCGGGTACGTGCATAAAACGGTTCTCAAAGATTGTTTCGGTGATCGTAGCGCTGCCTTTGGCGACGGCATCCAGCACCATAAATTGTGCCTGCATGTCGGTGGGGAATCCTGGATACACGGCAGTGGTTACATCAACCGCCGTGGGACGCCGGCCGCGCATGTCCAGCTCTATCCAATCCTCACCGGTCTCAATGCTCGCGCCCGCATCCCGCAATTTCAGCAAAACTGCCTCGAGGTGTTCCGGTTCAGCTTGACGCATCCGAACTAAACCCCCTGTTATAGCTCCAGCGACCAGAAACGTGCCGGTCTCGATTCGATCCGGGAGCACCCGGTAACTGGTGCCGTGCAGACGCTTAACACCTTGAATCACAATCCGCCTGGTCCCGGCCCCGACAATCTGCGCGCCCATGCTGCTGAGAAAATTGGCAAGGTCCACAACTTCCGGTTCCCGCGCGGCATTTTCAAGCACGGTTTCCCCCGAAGCCAGCACCGCCGCCATGATGAGGTTCTCTGTTCCGGTCACCGTAACCAAATCGAGCCTTATTTCTGCACCGACCAGGCCGTCAGCCCGGGCACGTATATAACCGTCGACGATTTCCACGTTCGCGCCCATCGCTCGCAGACCAGCAACATGAATGTCGACCGGACGTGCCCCGATTGCGCAACCGCCGGGAAGAGAGACATCCGCCTGGCCGAATCGAGCAAGTAAAGGACCGAGCACGAGAATAGACGCGCGCATCGTCTTGACGAGTTCATACGGCGCACGAAAGCTATGTATCGGCCCCGGGTCGACTTCCACGTTCATGTGATCATGGATCGTAACCTCGACGCCCATTCGCCCCAGCAATTCGATGGTCGTGGTTACATCGTTTAGATGGGGAACGTTGCTGATGGTTACCCGGTCACTGGTTAGCAACGAAGCTGCCAGAATTGGCAGGGTTGCATTCTTGGCGCCCGAAATAGCAACCTCACCTTCCAGGCGAACGCCACCGTTAATGACCAGCTTGTCCAAACGAGGTTTCCGATTCCGGGGAAATTCAGGGTGCTCGGGTCAGTTACCGTCTGCGGCAAGCTCATCCGGGGTCAACGCCTTGATCGATAACGCGTGTATTTCCCCGCCGACGCGGTCGCCGAGAGTACGGTAAACCATTTGATGACGTTGCAATGGGCGCTTATCCACGAACGCGGTACTGATAACCACGGCTTCGAAATGCGTCTCGTCATCGCTTAAGACCGTCGCCGTGCAATCCGGCAAGCCGGCCTCGATTAACGCCTGAATCTCTTTAGGAGCCATGAAAGTCAAACGGCATACGAACCGCCCTTGAGTTACCAAAAGGCGATTCTAGCGGAAACCCGTAGCCTCGCGAAAGCAAATGTTCTGGCTGGATTCACGCGTGCCGGCTGCGGGAGATTGTGTATGATTGATTGTCGGCCGCCATCGACGGTTGCTCACCTGTGGCGCGTGCTAATAATTCTGAACATCGATGCTGCTAAATCTCCTTTTTATATTGGCTGGGTTCATCTTGCTGCTCGTCGGGGCGGACCGGTTTGTCGGGGGCGCCGGAGCGACCGCAAGAAATCTTGGTGTTCCCCCACTATTGATCGGACTGACGATTGTCGGGTTTGCGACTTCGGCCCCGGAAATATTGGTGTCGGTAACAGCCGCAGTACAGGGATTGCCTAACCTCGCAATCGGCAACGCACTGGGATCCAACATTGCGAATATCGGGCTGGTCCTGGGGG
>JAUWKW010000212.1 GCA_030614035.1 Chromatiales bacterium
TTTCGATGCATCGCTGTCGGAATACGCCCGCCAGTCACTGGAAAAGCTGGGCGTCACTGTTCGCTTGGGCTCGCCCGTCACTGGATGCGACAGCGACGGCGTCACGATCGGGGAAGAAAGAATCTTCGCAGCGACGGTTATCTGGGCGGCGGGCGTTGTGGCATCACCCGCTGGACAATGGGTGGGTTCGGAAACAGATGATTCAGGGAAAGTCATCGTGGATTCCGACCTGACTGTGCCTGGAAAGCCAAATATTTTTGTTATCGGCGATGCTGCTTCAGTCACAGATGACAGGGGTCAGCCGGTGCCTGGCATTGCGCCTGCGGCCAAACAGCAAGGTCGCTTTGTCGCGAAGGTCATTGCTGCCCGAATCGACGATGATCCTCCACCGGGGGTCTTCCGATACCGTCACGCGGGAAATCTGGCTACGATTGGCCGGAGATCGGCAGTCATAGAGTTTCCGTTCCTACATTTAAAGGGACAGCTGGCCTGGTGGTTATGGGGCATAGCCCACATATACTTTTTGGTGGGGGTGCCTAGTCCATTAATTGTCTCCTTGCGGTGGTTGTGGGAATACATTACCTATGGTCGAGGTGCCCGGCTGATTACCGGCGCTGAGCACGCTGATTAACATTGCATCGTGACTTAATACTGATGATTCCAAAGCGCCCGGCGGATAAGATCAGTTGGTTCTCGCCTAGGGAAATAACCAATGGACGGCTTTGATGTCAACGACACCACATCCGACTGAGATCAGGCTAGATGCAAGCAGGCGGTTATTAAAGGTCACCTTCGACGACGGCAGCTTGTTTGAGCTACCGAGCGAATATCTTCGCGTGTACTCCCGGTCCGCGGAAGTTAAGGGGCATGGGCCTGGCGAGGGAATTCTGCAAACGGGCAAGGACAACGTCGAGATTACCGACGTCGAGTCGGTCGGCAATTACGCGGTCAGATTAATCTTTGACGATGGGCACAACACGGGGCTGTATACGTTTCAGTTTCTGTACCAACTGGGACGTGACCAGGAAGCCATGTGGCAGGCGTATCTCGACCGCCTGAACGCAGCGGGCCACACCCATCCCAGTCAGAGCAGCTGAGCTCACGGGCAGGATTTGACTGAGCATGACGATGATGAACGACGTCGAACAATGGCGCCAATCTGCCGAGCAAGGGGATGCCGAAGCTCAATTTAAACTCGGGCTGTTGTTCGATAATGCTGACGGCGTTCCACGCGATGAGACAGAGGCGTTCGATTGGTACCGTCGGGCTGCCGATCAGGGGCATGCTGTCGCACAGCTGCACCTGGGATTAATGCTCAATGCCGGTGATGGGGTTGCCCGCAGCGACGCCGAAGCCACACATTGGTATCGTCAGGCCGCCGAACAAGGCTTAGCCGATGCGCAATTCAATCTGGGTTTGATGTATTACGCCGCCGAAGGTGTGGAAAAGAATGATCCTGAAGCGTTGCGGTGGTTTCGTGAAGCTGCCGAACAGGGCAACGGTAAAGCGCAATTCAATCTGGGCGTGATGCATGCTAACGGTGACGGCGTTGAGCAGGATGACATCGAAGCCTACAAATGGTGGCTTCTCGCCACTATGCAAAGCGATAAGAACGCCGAAGCGAACATCCAGATGATCCGAAGCCGACTTAATGCCGCAGAACGCACCGTGGCGCAGGATCATGCCGTGGCCTGGATCAACGAGTTTCAGACCAAGGGCTAAGCAATCAAGCAGACACTCACAGACGCATTTTCAACCTCCAATCCGGCGAGCCGGAAATTTTCAGGCCTCTAAGTGTCCGCTTTCGACCCAAAGTGCCGCACAGGATGTGCAAATGTCGCGGAGGACAGGGATGTCCGAGAGCGACCGGACATTCACGATCGTAAGCTGAATGTCTACTTTCGGGTGGATACGTGAGCCATAAGCTTGGGAAGCTGAGGCCCTACCATTAGACGACACCCGCTAATCTCTAGGATTACGAGGATACTGCAGTGTCACTGATTGGTGGGGATGACTGGTGGTACAGGTCTGGTGACGATGGCAAAAGAAAACCTGACACTGAGTCGGGTTCTCTCATACAAGCATGACTTCGGACTTACCACGTCAGGTCAGGTCTGAAGTCACTCGCTTGAATTTTCCACCACGTTCAAGTTCCCAGACTCCTTCCACTAATTCATAGTCGCGACCGGATACGATATGTTGTAATTGTTTGGCTAGTTGCTGCTGAATGTCCCCGGTGGGTGTCTCGCCATCAAAATACAATCGCAATTCGCCAGTATTTAACTGATGCAGATGCCATGCTTTTAGTCCGGTGACTCGTTCAAACTGAAAACTGAGTGGCGATACTTTCAGACCAGCACCGTCAATGATCCAGTCATCGCGTCGCGCTTCCAGCAAAGTAATGGTCGGCAAGCGCACGCGACAGTTTTTTTCGGCCTCATGGAACTGGATGCGATCATCGAGCCGGTACCGTAGCAAAGGCTGCGATTCAATAAACAGCGGCGTGGCAAGCACGCCTTCAACGCCGGCCTCGACAATGATCTCGTCGCTGTTAACGTGGTAGTCATGACAATAATGACATTGCCAGGCCATCGAACCCGTTTCCGTTGCGCCATAGCGGTCCAGCACCGGCGTCGCGAATGCCTCACGTAATGACGCGCGCCACTCATCGGACAACTTTTCGCCTGACGGCGATACGACCTGAACACCGAGCCCTTCTAGCGGACGATGCAGTTCCTCCACGAACCGAACGATCCCACTCGTCAAACCGCGCAGCACCTGCGGCCTGACTAATTGCAGAAGCGCATGTATTCGGTCCGGCGCCGCGGCAATACCGGCCCGCCAGGTCAGATACGTGCGACCGCCAAACTCAAATGGCCATTGCACCTTGTCGGCCGGCTCTACGTCTGCACCGTCAACAAAAACTAACTGCCGAATAATATTGTCGGGCGCTGGCGCAATGGGATAAAACAAAAACGGACGGTAAGCTAGAGCCTGACGGAAGCGTCGCTCGGAAACAGTATTTCGCACGACAGCCTGATCACCCGTGGTTCCGGATGATCGAGTTTCATGCACAGCCTCCGATGCATTGACAGGCACGGCCGCCAATTCACTTTTTTCCAGCGGCGGTATGTCGCGCCAGTCGGAAACACCCGCCAACCGGTCAGCATAAAACTCATCGCGATGACGAAAGACCTCGAGACATTCACTCAAATCTATCTCTATCCGATCGGACAATGCGCGCGAGTGTAAGGCGTCAGCCCATTCAGGACGGTGTAGATATCGGGATGAATCGGAAAACCACATAGTTATTATCCAGTGTCTTACACCACGCTGTTAGACGACACCCGCAAAATGGCTGGTTTTCGGAGATTCTACAGTCAAACGGTGTGAACCAAGCATCTTGCGGGTGTCGTCTAAAGGTAGGGCCTCAGCTTCCCAAGCTGATGGCGCACCTACTCGCCCTAAAGCAGACATTCAGTTTCAAAGCCTTAGTGTCCGCGTTTGGCCGTAAGCGGACAGTC
>JAUWKW010000229.1 GCA_030614035.1 Chromatiales bacterium
TGCCGCGCCGAGTCTCCAGCCGAAGGTGGACGCTCCGATGTAAGCGAATACTGGCGGAATCACTGCAAGCCAGACCAGGTATCTGAAAAAGACGACATGTGGATCGGGCCGGGTGTCGGATAATTCCTCAAACACGCCCGACGGCCGCAGCAATAGCCTGAAAATCAGCCAGGATGAAATTTCGGTTTTCATCAACGAGTTTTCCGCAGCCGTGGCATTGTTATTCTTGAATCCGGCCCTTGAACGAACACAGAATTCTTTCGAAATTCCAGATTACTGTTTTAGGTGTCCTAATACGTAATATTACCTGAGTTAATCAAAGGCCGCCTTCGTAAACGATTTTTCCGTCGGCTATCGTCATCAGGATGCGGCCGTTCAGGATATCATTCGGACTCTCGTCTGCCAGCACGAACGGGTCGATATCCATCACCGTCAGGTCCGCCCAGCGGCCCTTCTCAATGATGCCCGTCTCATCCTCCCTGAAGCTCGCATAGGCCGACCAGCTCGTATATCCGCGAACAGCCTCGTCCGACACCATGGCCTCGTGCGCATACCAGCCGCCTTCCGGTTCGAGGTTCTTGTCCTGGCGCGTGATCGCGGAATGCAGCCCGTAAAAAATGCTGTGATCGGAGCCGGGAAGGTCGGAATTGAACGTCAGCTTCGTGTTCGCCTCGCGCAGGGAACGCCAGGCATAAGCGCCGAGGATTCGCTCGGGCCCCAGTCTGTCCTCTACCCAGGTCTTGTCTTCCATCGCATGCGGCGGTTCCATCGAGGCGATGATGCCGAGTTCGCCGAGTCGCGGCAGATCATCCGGATGCATAACCTGTGCATGCTCTATCCGATGTCGATTGCCGGCCGTCGATGGGTCGTCTTTGAAGACACCCTCGAGTATGTCCAGTGATTCCCGATTTCCTGCGTCACCAATCGCATGGATGCCGATTTGAAATCCGGCCTTCATCGCGGCGGCATTCAGTTCCTCGTTGAATCCATAGCCGCTTCCGCTAATGCCGCGGTGACCTGGCATATCGGAATAGTCTTCCAGGAGACGTGCGCCGCGTGAACCGAGTGCACCATCGTAATAGGCTTTGACGGCACGTGTAACGAGCATGCTATCGGCATCACGGTCCGGTCCTTTTGCGATCCATTTGCGAACCAGGTCCTCGTCGCGCAATGAAAGCATGGCGTACACACGGAGCGGCAACCGATCGGAAGCCTCGAGCTCCTCGAGGACACGCATAGCATCACTTTTCACTCCTACTTCGTGCACAGCGACGTAGCCGTTTTCCGCCATCTGCTTGAGCCCCCGGAGGATCTGCCTGGTAAGCGCGTCGTGTGACGGTGCCACTCCGTTGTCAGGGAGGTCGATTGCGCGATTCAGGAACAGTCCGCTGGGATCACCGTTCTCATCGAGCCGTATCTCACCGCCAACCGGAGCCTCGGTCTCGGCAGTGATGCCGAGTTCGTCCAGAGCCGTCTGATTTACCCAGCCGGCAAACCCATGCCGACCACGCAGGTAAACCGGGTGATCCGGGACAGCCGCTGTAAGCAATGCTTTATCGGGGAAACGGTTGGACCACGCACCCTCATCCCAGCCGCCACCGATGATCCACTCGCCTTGCGGTACGGATTTCGCTCGTTCTGCTACAAGCTGCACTACCTCTTCTTCTGTCTCGATGTCGATAACACTGATGCGTTCCAGAAGCGCGCCCAGCTGGAATACGTGCGCATGGGTGTCGACCAATCCCGGAATGACGGTCGCGCCGGCGAGATCGACGACCCGGCTTTCCTCACCTTGCAATTCCATTGCGTCGCGAGTGCTGCCGACGAAGATGATTTCGCCGCCTTGGGTCGCAACCGCTTCGGCGTCGGGGTGCCAACCGGATTCGTCGTGTGGCGCGCCGGGCATGATGCTGCCATCGGGCGCCGGTTCGTCCCAGTCGAGCGTGTACACGCGACCGTTGACGAGAATCAGGTCTGCCCCGGCAGCAGTCGGACCTTCGGATGCATCGCGGGAACAGCCGGCAATGATCGTAATTAGTACAAACCAGGCGATTATTCTTATTTGCTTCACCGGTTGATGGTACCTTTTAATCGCGGCTTCGTCGCTCTCGCACATCCATGTGCTGCACGACATAAGTGCGTCCCTGCACAAAAAGCCTCCCACCGCAGCCATGACCGAAAATCGACATTAGTGCAAGCATTTGACAAATTGGCGCCGGCGGTTGAGGCTTTCCATCCAATTCTTTCCACCTGGCAAAACAATGATCAGGAAAATTGCGGGGTTTTTCGGTTACGTACTCAAGTACACCGTAGTTACGGTCGTGATTGTTTTGGTAATCGGCCTGACCTGGTTGCGCTGGGAATCACACCTGCCCCGCGACGAGTGGTTCGATAAACGCCGCGGGCAAGTCGACGGCGAGTTAATCGAAAACTCGATCACCGCCGACGGGCAGCTCTCGGCATTTGTCACGCTGCATTCGGATACCGGCCTGTCCTTTTCTTTTCGGATCATCCGCTATCCGACCGACGAGCCGCTCCCCGTGCTGCTCGTACTTGGCGGGCATCGCACCGGCTCCGATGCGGTCGAATTATTCGGCAATGTGGGCGAGCGTGCTGTCATGGCGATGGATTATCCGTATGACGGCCCGGAGCGGGTGCGAGGATTGGGCGCTATGCTGCAAGCCGTCCCGCCGGCGCGCCAGGGCTTCCTCGATACGGTACCCGCCGTATCGCTGGCCGTCGACTGGTTACTCGATCAGACCTGGGTGGATGCGGAACAGCTAATAATCGTCGGCGCCAGCCTCGGCGTGCCGTTCGCGGCAACTGCCGCCGCGCGGGACCCCCGCATCAAGGGCGCGATCCTCGTGCACGGCGCTTTTGACAATCGGCTGTGGCTGCAGAGGCAGGTTGAACGAAGGGTCGAGACGAAAATCCTGCACTGGCCCCTGGGAACAATCTTGTACTGGCTGGCATATGGGCCCGTTTTGAATACGCCGGAGCGCACCGCCCGCATTTCGCCGCGCCCGGTGCTGATCATCGGCGCCCGCAATGACGAACGGACACCCGCGGGACAGACGGAGCGGTTATACGCGGCGGCGAAAGAACCGAAATTGCTGCGCTGGACCGGCGGTCGTCACATCCAGCCCGGCCGCAACGAGGTGGTCCAGGAATTGCTGCGGATCGCAGACGAAGAGCTGCCATTGCATTGACCGGGCTCTGACCCCCTCGTTCTAGGTGTTTCCCGCGATAGCTAGAATTAGCCGCTTCGCTAAACTG
>JAUWKW010000194.1 GCA_030614035.1 Chromatiales bacterium
CGACCTTGTTTTGTCTGAATTTCATCGGCGATGGACTGCGCGACGCACTGGATCCGCGCGACCGGAGCAACTGATGGCTGACGCGGTACTCGAAGTTCAATCGTTGAATGTCCGGTTCACGACGCCGGATGGGCCGGTGCATGCAGTCCGCGATCTCGAGTTTCGCGTAGCTGCCGGCGAAACGCTGGGCATCGTTGGCGAATCCGGATCCGGCAAAAGCCAGACGGCGCTTGCGATCATGGGACTGCTGGCGGCGAACGGCCGGGCGGACGGCAGCGCTCAGTTTAAGGGGAACGAGGTAATCGGGCTCAGCGACAGTGAAATGAACCGCGTGCGGGGTGCAGAGATATCGATGGTGTTCCAGGACCCGATGACATCGTTGAACCCCTACCTGACCGTCGGCAATCAGATGCGACAGGTACTGCAACGGCATCTCGGTTTGTCACGAGCTGAGGCGCTTAGACAAGCGCGCAGGATGCTCGAAATGGTACGCATACCCGAATCGGAACGCCGGCTCGTCATGTACCCGCACGAACTATCCGGTGGCATGCGGCAACGGGTCATGATTGCGATGGCGCTGTCGTGCAGGCCAGGACTGCTGATAGCCGACGAACCGACGACGGCACTGGATGTGACTGTCCAGGCCCAGATTCTCGAGCTGATGCGCGAGCTCAAATCGGAGTTCAACACATCGATATTGTTGATTACCCATGACATGGGGGTCGTGGCCGGCAACGCTGACAGCGTTCTCGTGATGCGCGACGGCGTATGCCGGGAATTCGGCAGTGTCGATAACGTGTTTTACAAGCCGGCCGATGAATACACGGCGGCGTTGCTGGCGGCGGTTCCGCGGCTGGACGAAGCAATGCCGGAACGACTGGTGACAGTCGATGCACCAGCCACCGAACCCGGCACAGCAATGGCTGCATTCGAAAAGCCAGATGCGAACGGCCCAGCGCGAGAACTGCTACGCGTCGACGGGCTTGGTGTCCGCTTTCGGGTTGCCCAGCCCGGGTTATTTACCCGGGCGCAGTCATTGATTGCCGTCGACGACGTTTCGTTCGAACTTGCTGCTGGCGAGACGCTGGGCGTTGTCGGAGAGTCCGGTTGTGGCAAATCGTCGTTGGCTCGCGCGGTTCTAAAGCTGATTCCGGTCGCCTGCGGCCGCGTCTGCCTGCTCGGCCGCGATCTCGAGCAGCTCCAGCGGAAGGAACTGAAAAACATGCGCAGCGACATGCAGGTAATTTTCCAGGACCCGCAGGCATCACTGGATCCACGAATGACTATTTCGCAGATTGTCGGTGAACCGTTGAGCACGTTTCATCCCGACCTCCCACAGCCAGAACGAAACGAACGTATCCTGTCGGCGCTGCTGCGAGTCGGGCTGACTGCCAGGCATCTGAATCGCTACCCGCATGAATTTTCCGGCGGACAGGCGCAGCGGATCGGGATCGCCCGTGCGCTGGCGTTTGATCCGCAACTGATCGTCTGTGATGAACCGGTCAGTGCACTGGACGTGTCGATACAGGCTCAGATCATTAACCTGTTGATGGACCTGCAGGTGGAACGTGGGCTGTCCCTGATATTCATAGCCCACGATCTCGCGGTCGTGCGCCATATCAGCCACCGTGTCATGGTGATGTATCTTGGCCGCGCCGTGGAGCTTGCCGACCGGCAAAGCTTGTATGAGCGGCCGCGTCACCCTTACACCCTTGCCTTGATCAACGCGGTGCCAATCCCGGACCCGGAGATCGAGCGCAGCCGGCATCAGCAACCGCTGTCCGGCGACCTGCCGTCGCCGCTGGAACCACCGTCCGGATGCGCCTTCCGGACCCGCTGCCCCTATGCGATTCAACGTTGTGCCGACGAACGTCCGCTGCTGCGGCCGGTTGGAAAATCTCTGGTTGCCTGCCACCGAGCTGAAGAGATTGAATGATCGGATCAGTCGCAGGACAATTGCCTTACGCACAACATTTACTAACTTTCGGTCAATGAAGGGAGAATCGACATGGCGGCGCTGCAGGATTTTGAGATCAACGGCATCCAGGGTGGCGGCGACCTGGTACCGGATGTACAGGGCAAAGTCATACTGGCCGTGAATGTCGCCAGCAAGTGTGGTTTGACACCACAGTATGAGGGCCTGGAAAAATTGTATGGTGACCTGAAGGACCAGGGACTCACGATAGTGGGGTTCCCATGCAACCAGTTTGGGGAACAGGAGCCAGGTACACCGGATGAAATCGTCGAGTTTTGCACTACAAATTACGCGGTCAGTTTCCCGCTGACTGAGAAAATCGAAGTCAACGGGGCATCCAAGCACCCAATTTACGAATGGCTGACCAGCGCGACCGATGGATTTCCCGGCGACATTGAGTGGAATTTTGAGAAGTTTCTGATCGATCGCGATGGCAAGGTGATCAAACGTTACCCCCCGGCAACCGCACCGGACGACGCCGTGCTTTTGCAGGACATCACTGACACACTTTAATCAGTTGTCGCAGCGACGACTCTGCGGACGCGGGACCTGCTGAAAACGAACCCAGCACCCCGCCTGGCCGGCGGCTTGTCGCCGAGCCGGACGCGGGCTAAACCGTTATTTATTAAGAGGATACTATGGAGCCATTCACAGCATTTCGCATACACCAGGACAATGACACGATCGTAGCCCGGCTGGAAAAGATATCACTCGATGATTTATCTGCCGGCGACGTTGTTATCCGCACGAGTTGGTCGGGTATCAACTACAAGGACGCACTCGCTGCGACTGGTGCCGGCAAGATCCTGCGACAGTACCCGCTGGTTGGCGGCATCGATATCGCTGGTGTTGTCGTTTCCTCAGAAGACGAGCGCTTTAGTGCCGGCGATGAAGTCTTGGTGGTAGGCGCCGGTCTCAGTGAAACGCGCGACGGTGGCTATGCCGAATTCGGCCGCTTCCCCGCTGACCTGGTCATCCCTCTGCCCGCGGGTCTCAGCTTGCGTGAGGCCATGGTCATCGGTACCGCCGGCTTTTCAGCCGGTCTCGCCGTGCACCGTATGGAGCAGAACGGTCAGCATCCGGACCTCGGTCCGGTCGCGGTGACCGGTGCTACCGGTGGTGTTGGTAGCGTGGCGATCGATATGCTGGCGGGACTCGGTTACGCGGTTACTGCCATCAGTTCTAAAACGTCGGCCGACGAGTATCTTCGTGAACTCGGTGCAGCTGACGTCATGGCTGCGAGCACGATCGAATTCAGTCAACGGCCGCTGGACAAGGCAATCTGGGGAGGTGCCGTTGATAATCTGGGCGGCAATATGCTGGGCTGGTTGACGCGCACAATGCGCGGCGGCGGCAACATTGCCAGTGTTGGGCTGGCAGCGGGTATCAAACTTGAAACCACCGTCATGCCGTTTATCTTGCGCGGCGTAAACCTCCTGGGCATCAATTCCACGGAGATGTCCAGGGAACTTAAACTGGAGATCTGGCGGCGTATTGCTACCGACCTGAAACCGCGCCACCTTGACCAGATTGCAACCCGCGAAGTTAGCCTCGAGCAGCTGCCCGAGTGCTTCCCCGCCTATATCGACGGCCGCATAACCGGGCGCACGGTGGTGCGCCTGGCCAATTAGTGTCTTGGCAGCGCAGCTAGTGTTGGCATCGGCGCGGGAGGATATCGTCGACCGGCTGCGCGCGGGAATGGTCAGTCTCGGACTCGAAGCGTCCGGCGACGGGGCCGCGCCGCTGGCGCTGTATGTAGGTCTGCTGGCTCGCTGGCACCAAGCATTCAACCTGATCGGGCCGTGTTCCCCCGACGCAATGGTGGCTCGGCAC
>JAUWKW010000089.1 GCA_030614035.1 Chromatiales bacterium
ATATTCAGTTGGAGGTCTCGAACCAGCATTCGGCCCGCGACCGAGATCACCAGATTGCCGCAGTCCAGCGAGTTCGTCATACGACAATGGTATTGCTTTCAACAAGCCCGGCATAGACCGGCTACTGTCGGGTACTTGCCCCAGAAGCTCTATGCAAAAAAAACCCCGCAGCAAGTGCGGGGTGTACGGGTTATTGTTGTTGTCGCGAATTCGGTTTCTACATCAGAGGCGAGGCTGTGGTGGATTTATTATTGTTATTATTTACGGTCTTCTTCTTCTCGTTCTTTTTCTTCTTCTGATCCGTTCTTCTGGCTTCGATGTCTGTAGTCAGATTTCGAGTGCCGTCGCTTAGCGCAGAAACCTTTTTTGTGCGCAGCTAACTAGAAGCAAGTCCCGTGCCACCATCAATAAAAATCAATAAAAACAGATATATAGAAATTTTAAATACGGCGATTTAGTAGGGCAATCGCGAAATCTGTCATTTTTTCCGACACTGGTAGATCTGACACAACTCGGCAACCAAGTTCGGCAATGAGTCCGCCGTTAAAGGGTTTTTGTTTCCCACTCGGGACCATTCCGGGCTGCATTTAGGTTTGCTAAACGAAACCAAGGTCCCTCAGTCGGTCGATATACCCCGATTTTATGCAGTTTCTCGCCCACCCACCGCCATATATGTAAATTTAATCGACGCTGCAGTGCCTGGTCGCCCGACCGTGGACTCCCGAGCTTAGGGCTGGAGGCGCGTCATCTGCCACGGGGATGCCGAAAAGGCTGACTCCGCGGCCGCCGACAGTTGCCGCTCCCAGCGAGCGCGGTCATGCAATCTTGCCTCGCCGCTGACCCATAACTCCACTGCTTCAATCCACAGTCGGTAACCGCCCCAGTTGGGCGGCCGGGGAATCGACTCGGGCGCATCGGCGCGATAGCGGTCCGCTACGCGCTTGAATTCTTCCAGCAACGTCTCCCTGGATGCCAGAGGTCGACTTTGCTGGCTGGCCCATGCGCCGATACGACTTTCCGCATCGCGTGTTGCAAAGTACTGATCGCTTTCCTGTTCAGGCGATTTGACTGCGATTCCCTCCAGCCGTGCCTGCCGGCGCTGTTCGGTCCAATTGAATACCGCCGCGACGCGGGGCTGGTACGAGATGTCCTCTGCCTTTGGCGATCCGTAGTCGGTGTAGAACACCATATATCCGGATGTTACCGACAGTTCTTTGCAGAGCACCATTCGAACGGAAGGATTCTTGCTGGAGTCGACTGTTGCCAATGCGAACGCGTTGGAGTTTGGTAGGCGACTGCCGGCGAGCGCGTCGGTTAACCATTGATCCAACAGCGGCAATGGATTCTTCGGGAGGGGTTCTGGAAGAGTAGCCATGGGCAGTTGGCGATGGTCCGTTATTGCTCGATGGAGCTCCAGGTGCCCCCGGCCCGCCGCGGATCAGCGGCGACTTCGAATCCAGTTTCGGTCGACCATGTCACTGCTCCGGCTCCGCCAAAATACATTGACAAGCCATCATATGCTCGTTGGGGAACGTCCAGTTCATATATTGGCAGTCCCGGCTCATAGGCAACCTGATACCCGAAGTCACCGCCCAGCTCAACATGAGCTCGGGGATGTTCCACTGCTTCACGCAGCGGCATACCGACCTGAAGATAGTTAACCAGCACCTGCAATATTGCGGTCGTAATCCGGTCAGCCCCCGGCGAACCAATAGCCATCACCGTTCCGTTCGTTGCACGGGCCGTGGTAGGCGCCATATTCGAAGGTATCGTCGCTCCAGGTGGTCCCGCCATCAGCCCGCGGCGATTGAGCTCGAGCTCGCCCAGGCAGTTGTTCAGCCAGAGACCGGTGCCGTCCGGCATTTCTCCGGATCCGTAGCCGGCTGATAGTGTGATGGCGCAGGCCAGGCCCTGGCTGTCAACGCATGAGGTATGGACCGTCGAAGGTGCTTGCATTAGCGCCCGTGCATCGCCGGTACTGGATAAATTCAATAACTCCGCAGCATCGGCCTCAATTTGGTCACTGAGGTCCAGTCGCTCACGCCGGTATGTCAGAGCTGCCAATTGCACGTCAATTAATGTACTCAACGTGTCCCGGTCCCAACGGGTGACGTCGTGCTTTGACATCAGCAACAGCATCGCAGCCAAGACTGAACCACCGACAGCTGGCGCGGGGTTGGTTGCAACCTGCCACAGGCCGCTGTCGATCTTGAGGCTTGGTCGCGGTATTGCGTGACAGGACTTAAGATCTTCCAACGTCAGACTGCCCCCGCCATCCTGAATATGCGCGGCGATAGTTCGGCCTAGTTCTCCTTCGTAAAATTCCCGAGGCCCATACCGTGCCAACCGATCCAGGCTGTCCGAAAGATGCGGCACTCGAATCAATTCACCGACCGATTTGAGCCGACCGTCTGCATGGTGCAGGGCGTTATGGCCGTCCGGCGCACGCCCGAAGATAGGCTTGCCGGAAAGCAGCAAATAGGCGTGACAGGCCTCAGGCAGTGGGAAACCATTACGGGTCGCAGCTACCGCGGGCCCGAGCACTTCTTTCCACGGCAAGACGCCATACCGTTCCGACGCCGCCCCCAAAGCCGCGATGCCACCAGGTACTCCGACAGAAGCGGGCCCAACGATAGTTGTGACGCCGCCACCGTAGTCCATGCTGACCTCTACGCCCCGCTCTTCACGAGGTTCCTCCGGCAAGCCGCGCCCCGGTACGAAAATATTGCCGTCAAGGGTTACTGGGCCCGAACCGGGGGGCCAGATGGTCAGATAGCCGCCGCAACCCGGAGCGCACACGCCGGGCTCGGTCGAGATAGACACCATCGCCGCGGCTATGGCGGCATCCACGGCATTGCCTCCGGACTTGGCCATCTCGGCTCCGGCACTGGCCGCCGACTCGGAAGTGGTTGCAATAGCCAGCTGCATGGCAGGTTATTGATGGGCTCCCTTGAGTTGCGATCTCGCCTACGCCACTCTAAAAAAACAGCGGTGGCGCAATGGCTGTCGGTGTTTTTTCGCCAGCTGTGCCGCTGTATGCTCGCCCACGGACGTATTTAATCATCAAACAGGACGACGGAGCGGATGCTGGCCCCCTCGTGCATCAAATCAAACGCAGTATTGATTTCCTCTAACGGCATGGTATGCGTGACCATTTCATCAACTTTGATGTCACCGGCGAGGTATCTGTCCACGTAACCCGGCAGCTCGCTACGGCCCTTGACGCCACCGAATGCGGTACCGCGCCAGACTCGACCGGTCACCAGTTGAAATGGCCTGGTTGAGATTTCTTGTCCGGCACCTGCAACGCCTATGATCACCGATTCACCCCAACCCTTGTGACAGCATTCCAAGGCTGAACGCATCAGATCTACGTTTCCCACGCATTCGAACGAATAATCAACTCCGCCCTGCGTCAGTTCAACGATTACTTCGCTAATCGGCTGATCGTAGTCGGCAGGGTTCACAAATTCAGTAGCTCCCAATTGTTTCGCAAACTCGGATTTGTCGGGATTTACGTCTATGGCGATTATTCTCTCGGCGCCTGCCATGACGGCACCCTGGATAACACTCAGGCCGATACCGCCCAGGCCAAATACCGCAATGGTGGCGCCGGGCTCAACGCGTGCCGTGTTAAGAACCGCCCCGATTCCTGTGGTGATGCCGCAACCTAGTAAACAAACCTTGTCGAGAGGCGCCGCCGGGTTAATTTTTGCCACAGCAATTTCGGGTAACACCGTGTATTCCGCGAAAGTAGAGGTGCCCATGTAGTGATGAATCATTTTTCCATTAGCGGAAAACCGGCTGGTGCCGTCGGGCATCAGGCCCTGGCCCTGCGTTACGCGGATCGCCTGACATAAATTGGTTTTGCCTGATTCGCAAAACTCACAGGTTCCGCATTCGGGCGTATACAGTGGAATTACGTGGTCGCCGGATTTGATGTTGGTTACGCCGGCACCTACGTCCTCTACTATCGCTCCGCCTTCGTGTCCCATGATTGCCGGAAACAGGCCCTCCGGGTCTGCGCCCGACAAGGTATAGGCGTCGGTGTGGCATACGCCAGATGCGACGATCCGGAGCAATACCTCACCCTCTCTCGGTCCTTCTACATCCACTTCTTCGATAGCCAGAGGCTTGCCGGCCTCCCAAGCGACCGCTGCGCGCGTTTTCATAGACTGTCCCCGATTTATTTTCTTTACCCGTCCAAGTACTGACAATGTGTATTGTAGATTGCAGTCTGAGCAGGGGCCAGAGCCCAAATCCGGTTGTTGCCCAATTGCTCGACTTGCGGCGTGGTTCGGGACTCTGTAAAAGAACCTTCACTCGTTCACGCGCCTTTACTAATGAAGCTCAGAGACCTGCGCAATCGCCTGTCGGAACTGGATCGGCAAATCATCGAGTTGATCGCCGAGCGTCAGTCCGTAGTGGAGGAGGTTGGTGCGAGCAAGCGCGCCGATGGACGCGCCACCCGTGATTTTGCCCGCGAAAAAGTCGTTCTCGACGCGGCGTCCGAACAAGCAAACGCGCTTGATCTGTCACCGGAACTCGCGGAACAGTTGATGCAGTTGTTGATTCGCTTTTCGCTGACAGATCAGGAACAGGCACGAGTCAAGGCCGAGGGGCAAGGCCAGGGGCGCAAGGCGCTCGTCATCGGCGGCGGCAAAATGGGGCGCTGGTTCGTAGATTTTCTGGAGTCTCAAGGCTTCGATATCACGCTGGCCGATCCAGTGGTCAAACGCGTCGACGTCAACTGTGTCGAAGACTGGCGAACCACCGATGATCGTTTTGCCGTGACGGTTATTGCCACACCACTGCGAGCAGCGGCTGAAATCTTGTTGGAGATGTCGAAACAAGGTCGCAAGGGGCTAATCTTCGATATTGGCTCCTTGAAAACCCCGCTGATTGATGGCCTTCACGCCATGGCGAAGTCTGGCGCCAAGGTGACATCGATTCATCCAATGTTTGGCCCGGACACCCGTTTGCTGTCGGGGAAACACGTAATCTTTCTCGACGCGGGTTCGGCAGAAGCAACGCGCGAAGCGCGATCTCTGTTTGACCCGACCATGGCGCAACAGTCCGAGATGGCGCTCGAAGACCACGACCGTCTGATCGCTTATGTATTGGGTTTGTCGCACGCGCTGAATATCGCTTTTTTCGACGTACTGTCGGAAAGCGGGGAAGATGTACCGCGCCTGGAGAATTTGTCCAGTACAACGTTCGATGCACAGCTAGACGTGGCGTACAAGGTGGCTGAGGAAAATCCCCACCTGTACTTCGAGATTCAATCGCTGAATCGTTTTGGTTTGGAACCGCTGGAGGGATTGAGCCGCGCGATTCAGGCAATTACGGAGAGCGTGCGTAACGGTGACGAAGACGCCTTCGTTAAACTCATGGAGCGAGGTAGAGCCTATTTACAGCGCCGGGGTTAATCAATGCGCTAGTCGGCAGACACCCGGCTGCGGCGGAGCAGAATCAGAAAAAGCGGTACACCCACCAGTGCTGTGATTGCACCAACCGGAAGTTGTCGTGGCGACACAAGCGTGCGCGCCACGGTATCGGAGATAACCAGCAAAGAACCGCCGGCCAGCACCGAACACGGCACGACGATCCGGTGATCGGCACCGATGGCTAGACGCACCAGGTGCGGAACTACTAGGCCAACAAAACCGACCGTGCCCGCCGTGGTGACCGCGACGGCAGTCAGCAATGAACTCAGGAAATACAGTAGAGACCGCATCGGTCCGACCGCAACACCAAGCAAAGCAGCCTGTTGCTCGCCGGTCGCCAGCACATTCAGTGAGCGGGAGATCGCCATTGCGGCGATGGTCGCAAGGGCCACTACGATCAGTATCGGCAGTGGGAGGGTGGCGAAGGCGAAATCCCCCATCAGCCAGAACAACATTCCACGCAAATTTTTCTCCGGCGACAGCGCCAGTACAAGACTGACCAGCGCACCCCAGCCCGCAGCGACTACGACACCGGTCAACAGCAAGCGACCGGGCGCCCAGCCCTGCTGGCTGCGCGCAATCGCAAACACCATCAGCGTGCTGCCAAGCGCGCCGAGGAATGCCCACGTATTCAGGAGTAAGCCGGAGGCGCCAAGCGCCATCGCGATCAAGGCAGCCGCGGCCGCCCCGCCGGATGGACCCAGAATGTATGGGTCGGCCAGTGGGTTGCGTAGCAGTACCTGCATCATGACGCCGGCCAGCGCTAGCCCGGCCCCGGTGCCGAATGCTGTTAGCGCTCGCGGGAGGCGGAGTTTGAGCACGATGTCGCGGGTTGCATCGTCTCCGGTGCCAAATAGCGATGCCAGGACTTCACCTGACCC
>JAUWKW010000186.1 GCA_030614035.1 Chromatiales bacterium
TCGAAACACTCGATTCGCGATGGCACCTCATCCAGCGCCAGGGCGTCCGCAAGTTGTTCAAGCTGTTCCCTGAAACTTGCGTTGCTGGCCAGGCGCATCGCAATGGCTTCGTGAGCATTCGCGCTTGCCATATCGAGCCAGTGTCGTCGCTGGCCGCGCACTCTGTGCCGAATATCAACTGTTCGGTTGCTCCTGGCGCTCAGCGCATCGGCAAGTAATTCAGAATCTTCGGGTATTTCCCTGACAAGAATTTCGTCGGGTGGGTCCTGGGAGAAATAATGCTGGACCAGGAATGCACCCATTACCTCTGCCGCGCTCGTTCCAGGAGCGGTTTTCGGGAAAAAGTTCCGGCCACCGAGGATCCGCCCGGCGCGAATCAGGATGATGCCGACACAAAAGGTCCCGGCTTGTTCCATGACCGCCAGCGCGTCGGCATCAATCGGTTGCGATCCCGACACCGACTGCTGTGCCTGGATTCTATTGAGCACTGCAATCTGATCACGGTAGCGTGCTGCCCGTTCATATTCATGATCGGTAGATGCCTGGTCCATACGTTTCGCCAGACCCTCGATAACCGCATCGTTTTTCCCGCGCAAAAACAGCATGGCGTGCTCCACGTCTTGCCGGTAGCGATCCTCTTCCACCAGGTTCACGCAGGGTGCGGAACAGCGTTTGATTTGAAATTGCAGACACGGCCGGGACCGGTTCGAAAAAAACGAATCATCGCACTGGCGCACCTGAAATAACTTCTGCAGCTGGGATAGGGTTTGGCGGACTGCTCCGGCATTTGGATATGGGCCAAAATATTGACCGGGCCCCTTCCGCGCACCGCGGTGAAACTCAAACCTCGGATATTTCTGATGCGTCGTCACATGGATGTATGGGTAGCTTTTGTCGTCGCGTAACAGGACATTGAACCTGGGCTTATGCTCCTTGATCAGGTTGTACTCGAGCAGTAAGGCCTCTTCCTCAGTCCGCGTCACGGTGATTTCTACGTGACCGGTGTGTTGCATCAACGCCAGGGTTTTCGGGTGATGTGCCTTGCTGCCGAAATAGCTCGAAACCCGATGCTTGAGATTCCGGGCTTTGCCGACGTAAATTACTTTGCCCTGCGCATCCAGCATCCGGTATACACCCGGCCGCTGCGTCAGGTGCCGCAGGAACTCTTCCGGCTCGAAGTCATTGGTCATTTCAACAGGTCTTCAGATATCGTGCAGCCCGCTCGATAACTTCGCGAAACATGGTCTCCGTCAACCGGCGAGTCTGGGTGTTGTAGCGGCTGCAATGGTAGGAACTCAGCAGGCGCAATCCTTCGAGAACATCGTATTCGCTGCCGTGCCGGAACGGGAAAGCCGATTGTTTCTGATGCAATGCTTTGAGCACGGCCCGGTGGGCGATCACGCCCAACGCAAGAACCAGCCCCGGTCGCGATACCCGATCGAGTTCTTGCGCCAGATAGTCGTTGCAACGTGTCACTTCTTCGCCTAACGGCTTATTCGCCGGCGGCAAGCAACGTACCGCATTGGTAATGCGGCAGTTAGTCAAAGCCAGTGCGTCGCCCGCTGCGACCGCGTCGGGATGGCTTGCAAACCCCGCCTCAAAGAGGCTGCGATACAGCAGTATGCCGGCATGATCGCCGGTGAACGGTTGGCCCGTTGCATTAGCGCCGTGCAGGCCCGGCGCAAGTCCGACGATTAGAAAACTGGACCGAGCATCGCCGAAAGTCGGCACGGGTCGCGCATGGTAGTCGGGGTAACGGACGCGTATTTCACTGAGATACGTCGCTAGCCGATCGCAGCGGGTGCAGTTGGGATCGAAAGACAGTGCCATCGATCTTGTGCGGTTAACTTGCCGGGTTGGCCCGGCCGCTGCGCAGGCCGGCAATTCGCATCGCAATTTCCATTGCTTGCTCGTAGTTCAGGCGTGGGTCCACCTGCGTGCGATAGGCGCGCTGGAGGTCGTCGTCGGTCAAACCACGCGCCCCACCAGTGCATTCGGTGACATTTTCACCGGTAAGCTCGAAATGCACTCCGCCCAAATAGCTGCCGAGCTCGCTGTGAATCCGAAAGGCTGTCTCCAGTTCCGCAAGAATATTGTCGAAGCGCCGGGTCTTGTAACCCTCCTTCGTGGTCTCGGTGTTGCCGTGCATCGGGTCGCACATCCACAGTACTTGTGCACCGGAAGCCTGGATCGATTTAATCAGGCCCGGCAGATGCTGGTCGACATTAGCGGCGCCGAAACGATGGATCAGCGTCAATCGCCCGGGTTCGTTATCCGGGTTGAGAATCTGGATCAGGCCTGCCAGCCAATCATCGGTCATACCGGGACCGATCTTGATGCCGACGGGGTTGGTGATGCCGCGAAAGTACTCGACATGAGCTCCGTCGAGTTGCGCCGTACGCATACCTACCCACGGGAAATGTGTCGTCAGGTTGTACCACTTTTGACGATGCGGCAAAAAACGTGTCTGAGCCTGCTCATAGGGTAGATGCAGGCCCTCGTGGGAGGCGTAAAAATCCACACGACTGGCCGTGTGGACTGGACCACCGGACAGCGATTCGAAGAAATCGAGTGAATTCGAAACTGACTGCGTAATCTTGTGGTATTGCTGGGCGAGTGGTGAATGCTGCACCCAGTCGAGATCCCAGTTTTCCGGATGATGCAAGTCTGCGAATCCACCATCAATTAGCGAACGCACGAAGTTCAGCGTCAGCGCTGCGCGTTCGTAGCCCCGCAGCATCAGGTCGGGGTCCGGTGTCCGGTCGGTGACAGTAAATGGTTGGCGGTTTACGAGGTCACCGCGAAAACTCGGCAACGAAATGTCGCCGCGGGTCTCCAAATCATCCGATCGGGGCTTCGCATACTGGCCGGCCATCCGCCCGATCCGCACAATGGGCCGTTTAAGGCCGTAGAGCATAACCACGCTCATTTGCAGCAGGATCTTCAGTTTCTGCGCAATGTTGTCAGACGTACATTCATCGAAAGTCTCGGCACAATCCCCGCCCTGGAGAATGAACGCCTCGCCTTTCTGCGCCAGGGCGATATGCTGTTTTAGCGCTTCGATTTCCCAGCTCGTCACGATCGGTGGGAGCTTGCTGAGTTGCTCGATAGCACCCGCGACACGATCCGGGTCAGAATAGTTGGGTTGCTGGTCGGCCGTTTTGCTTTGCCAGCTCTGCGGGCTCCATTCGGGTTGTGTTTTCTTCCGTGTCATGAGTGCTGCTTTCCGGCGGGTTCATCACTGCCAAGCTGTGCCAGCAATGATAATCCAAGCCCGCGGGTAAGTGCCGTGAACCGTGACCGCCGTCGCCTGATTGACCCCGTCCGTTGTCAGGTTTGACCGGCTGCAGGCCAGTCCGGTCCTGCTATGATGGGCCCAACAAATAAGTGCCACAAATCATGCAAAGCACTCCGTTCCACCCACGTCGATTGTCTCTGGCTCTAATCGCTAGCTGTCTGCTGTCGGTGTGTGGTGCTGCAGCGGCGGGTACGGCTGTGCGGCTCGAACTCAAAGGAGCCATTGGTCCCGCTACCCGCGACTATGTGCTCAATGGTATCGAGTATGCACAGGAAACAGCTGCCGAAATTGTCATCATAGAAATGGATACGCCGGGCGGCCTCGATTCGGCAATGCGCGACATCATCAAAGGAATTCTCGGATCGAGCGTTCCCGTCGTCACCTACGTTTCGCCAAGCGGTTCCCGCGCCGCTAGCGCCGGCACCTATATCTTGTATGCAAGTCACGTGGCGGCCATGGCTCCCGCAACGAACCTCGGTGCCGCAACTCCCGTGCAGATTGGCGGGGGTGCGCCCTCACCCCCGATTCCCGGCGAGGAACAGGACAAAGACAGCGATCAAACCGCGGACGCCGACGATAAAGAAGCGTCAGAGGACGACAGCCCCGAGTTATCCGGGACGGCCATGGAGCGCAAAACCGTACATGATGCTGCCGCCTATATTCGCGGGCTCGCGGAACTTCGCGGCCGCAACGCGGAATGGGCCGAGCGCGCCGTGCGCGAGG
>JAUWKW010000123.1 GCA_030614035.1 Chromatiales bacterium
TTCGGGGAAATTCGAGTTTATTCCCGAGACGCTCAGTCGAATTGATGACCCGGGGCGGCCGCCGTTAAATAAGTATATGCCCAGCTACGAGGATCCGAACACAGATGAACGACTGGCGGAATATCCTTTGCAGTTACTGACACCACACTCGCGATACCCGTTTCATGTAATGGGTGACGATGGGGGTTGTAGCATCAGAGACATTAAGGATCACCGCGTTTTGGTCGATGGCCACCACTATCTGGTCGCCAGGATTAACGGACAGGATGCGGAGGAGAGAGGAATAGAGAGTGATGACCTCATACGCCTGTGGAACAACCGGGGCTCGGTTGTCTGTGCAGCGTATGTGACGGATCGACTGCGGCCGGGCGTTGTCAGTGCGCCTACCGGATCTGCCGAATACAGGCCGGCAGGTGAGCCAGGCAACTCTACCGATCTGGGGGGGTGCACCAATATGCTGAATTCCAGTAAAGGGATAACGGAGCAGACCCATAGCATAAAGCCGAACACAACGCTGATTCAGTTTGAGAAATGGACCGGCGTTGATAACTGGCAGCGTGCGGAGGCCGTGTGATGGCCGGGAAATGGAATATGATCGTTGACGTTGCACGCTGCGACAATTGCCGTAACTGTTTTCTGGCGACCAAGGACGAGCACATTGGTAACGAGTTCGCGGGTTATGCGGCCTCGCAACCCGTGCATGGGCATAACTGGGTCGACATTCAGAGAAAGGAGCGCGGCAGCTACCCGATTGTCGAGGCGCACTTTATGCCAGTGATGTGTAATCACTGCGACGATGCGCCATGCATGAAAGCTGCCAAAGGAGGAGCCATCAGCAAGCGTGCGGACGGCATAGTAATAATCGATCCGAAAAAGTCCAAAGGGCAGAAAGCGATCGTAGATGCCTGCCCGTATGGTGCGGTTTACTGGAACGAGGAAAAGCAGATCCCACAGGCGTGGATTTTCGACGCCCATCTTCTGGATCAGGGTTGGACGAAAACTCGGATGGAGCAAGTTTGTCCTACTGACGTGTTCAAATCCATCAAGGTGGAAGACCAGGAAATGCGGCGGATAAAAGAAGAAGAGGGTCTGGAAGTCCTACACCCGGAACTCGAGACAAAGCCCCGTGTGTACTACAAAAATATGCATTTAATGACCATGTGTTTTGTTGCCGGATCAGTGGTGGCCAATGTGGAGGGCGTCGAAGAGTGCGCCGAAGACGCTGAAGTGATACTGAAACAGAACGACAGCGAGATAGCGCGGGCGACAACGGATAATTTTGGCGAATTCAAGTTCGACAAGCTTGAGAAGAATAGCGGTCAATATAAACTCGAAGTGAATTCAAATGCATCGGGTAGCGCTTCAATGGCGTTCGATCTCGGCGACGAAAGCCTGTATCTTGGCACAATAGCGCTAGCGGTCGGGGCGTAGGGGCGACAGAGTTCAAGCCGCTGCCGGTACGCACCGATACCAAGGAGTTCCTGCGATTTTGAAAAAGCCGATCCCGATACTGGTATGACAAGCACGGCATGAACCAGCAGGCAGGACAGGCTACACCGGCCGAGCGGTTTGTCGAAAACCGCGATTCCGAGAACACGGCGACAGCAAGGTGTGGCTGCTACGCGATTTTTTCCGATCTGATCGCGTCTCCACATGACGTTGAACCGGTACTCGCCCGCAGCGAAGCATCGTATGTCACCGATGGGTTGCCGTATTCGCTGAATGTTGGGCGTTTACTTGACGATCTGCGTTCGATCGATATAGCTCAATTGAAATCCGAGTACAGCGGCATCTTCGAGGTTGGCAATGAAGGACCGCCGGTGCCGATTCGAGAGGACTTGCAGCTGGGACAGCCCGCGGGACTTCGGGAAGATATTGTCCGCTTCTACGATTTCTTCGGCTACAGGCTCGATGAAAAGTTCGCCTGGGCTCCGGACCACCTCTCGGTCGAACTGGAGTTCATGCACTATCTCTGCTACCAGGAGGCTGCGGGCGCTGGCGATACCTTGTCGTTTCAGCTGGCCCAGGCTGATTTTTCTGGGCGTCATTTGACGAACTGGGTGCCCAAGCTCGCAGCGGATGTCAAAGATTTGCGGCCGGACTCGTTCTACTGCCGGGTTGTCGAAGGCTTAAGTGAATTTCTTGCTTCGGATATGAATTGGCAGACCGGCACCATCAAAGCAGCGGGGGACGGAAAGTGAACGTTGAACGACACACGCGATCGTGATGGACCTATGTGTAATTATTGCCGCCGCCGGAAAATTTAGCGCGCAGCATCGCGGTCCTGTTCCAGGAGGGATGTATGTGGTCGCCTGAGACCTCGATTTTTATTCTGTGCCTGTCGGTTATTCTGTGTACCGGGATTCTTATCATCAGCTTTGTCAATTCGTGGCCGAAGCTGCGCATGACGATACGGAAAAACGGCGCCTTGTTCGGCGGGGCAGCCGCGGTATCTGCTGTATCCATGGCAGCATATGGCCTGACGGCACCGGAGTATATTGACCCGGATACAACGGCAATAGATCAGGCTGACCGGATCGTCGTCGCAGAAGTTGCCCCCTTCGGTATGGCATCGCGTAAGCCGGTGCCGGTCCCGGACCCCGTTGATGTAGCGCCTGCCGCGGTTGATGCGGAGCAGGATGCCGTAATGTCGCCGCTGTACAACGTGCATTGCGCGGCCTGTCACGGCCCGACCGGTGAAGGCGTTGAGGGCCTGGGCGTCGACCTTGTTGCTTCGGAGTTCGTGGCCGGCTCGGACCCCGGTGAACTGATTGTGTTTCTGCAGGAGGGCCGGATGCCGGATGCTGATGCAAGCCTGACCGGGCGTCCGATGCCTTCCTTTGCCTGGATGGGTGATGACGAATTACACGATCTTGTCGTTTTCATGCAGGGCAGGGCAGCCGCTGCCGGGAACTAAGCTTGATGCATGTCGTTTCCGCCGACGGCCCCCGGAGACTAAACGTCTGTCATTACAGGCGCCGGACCAAGGCTGACTGTTCTGCGGTCTGATTGGCGCGATCAATAGTCGAACGAGCAGTTCCATGCTCAGATGCGGGCCGGTCCACAGTCGGATTGTTGCGTGTCAACCGGATCGGGCGGCTGGTAGTTCCCGAAGATTGTAGGAGATGGGTTAATGCAGGATTCTGAAACCACGGGTCCCGCCTGGCCAAAACCGGCGGTCGCCTGGTTCGGTGTAGCGGTGCTGGTCATCGCATTTATTTTCTCGATAGCCGACCGGATCATCATTGCCCTGCTCGTTGACCCGATAAAGGCGGACCTCGACCTTTCGGATACCGACCTCGGAATCATGATGGGACTCGCTTTTGCCATCTTCTATGCGCTGATGGGATTGCCGATTGGCCGTCTTTCCGACCGGTATAACCGCCGTTCGATCATCGCGGCAGGCATCTTTCTCTGGAGCCTGATGACGGCGACCTGCGGACTTGCGAGAAGTTTCTGGGAATTGTTCCTGGCGCGAGTAGGTGTGGGCGTCGGTGAAGCCACTTTGTCGCCGGCAGCCTACTCGATGATTGCCGACTCTTTCCCGCGGGAGAAACTCGCCCGCGCCATCAGCGTCTACCAATCCGGTGCGTTTTTCGGCGTTGGCCTGGCACTGATATTTGGCGGTCTTGCGATTCGATTTGCCGCCGGCGCTGAGTCAATCGACCTGCCGTTGATAGGAACCGTCGCGCCCTGGCAAATGGCGTTCATCGCGATCGGCCTGCCAGGGATTTTGGTGGCAGCGCTGATGTTCACCGTCACGGAACCTGCGCGTCAGGGAATTAGCAGCGCCAAGGATGACGAGATTTCACTGAAACAAGGACTAAATTTCGCCTTTACGCGTTGGCGGGTCTATATCGCCCATTTCTGCGGGTTCGCTTTGTTGGCGCTGCCGATGACTACGATGGCGACATGGATTCCCACCTATTTCATGCGGGTCGTTGGTTTCGCCCCGGCCGAGACCGGCCTGAGGCTCGGCCTGATTGTCGTGATCTTTTCACCGCTGGGCGCAATCGGTGGTGGCTGGCTTGCTGACTATCTGCTGCGCAGGGGTTACCAGGATGCGACGCTACGCGTCGGCGTACTTGCGGCGATTATCATGACTCCACTGAGCCTGGTAGCGACATCCGTCAAGGATCCCACACTGGCGCTCGCGATCGCCTGCCCGTTCGCATTCGGCTCTGCCATCTCGATGGGCATGGCGGCGGCGGCGCTGCAACTGGTGACTCCGAACCGCCTGCGGGGGCAAATTTCCGCAACCTGGATGCTGTTCCTGAATATCATCACGGCCGGACTCGGTCCAACAGCCGTCGGGTGGATAACGGATAATATTTTCAAAGATCCGATGGCCGTCGGCCAGTCAATCACCGCGGTCAACGTCTGCTCGGTCGTACTCGGCGGGCTGATTCTGTGGGCTACATGGAAGCCCTACAGGGAGGCCGTGGAGCGGCAGACGATTGACTGAAGTATCAACGCTGCGCGCGTTTGAATCCGGCGACGTGTTCGTCGGCGCAACCCGCATCCGTGATGCGGAATTGGATGACCATGCCGGCGATGGCCGGATCATCCAGTACGATCGTGACCTCAATCAAAAAGCTGTGTTGTGGGTTCAGGGGACGACGCACCTGATCTCGGGACTGGATTTCGCGCCTGACGGCACGCTGTGGGGCTGCGACGCCTGGTCCTACCAGCTAGTCCGGGTTGCCAATAACGGCCACCAACAAGCGAACCTGCATGTTGCTGATCGCGGTTTCGCGCATCTTGTTTTTCCCGGTGATGACACCGTGTACCTGTGTGAGAACTGGGTCGGGGAGCAGGTACCGTCAGCGATCAATACTGTGCTTCCAATAATGCCCGGCGAGGCGAAAAAACTGGGCGACGGCTACCTTTATCACTGCACGCAAGATGGCAGGATTCTGGCCGAGCTTAAGCCGGAAGTGCACGGTGGCATACGGGGTTTCATCGGCCTGAGTCACGCCGAGCTGATGCCGGATGGGCATACACTCGTATATATATCGGAAACCGGCCCGCGGGTTATGCGCTTCGATTTGGCTGACCGTCGTCAGTTACCGGATTTACACAATTATGAAGAAGACGGACGCCCGAAATGTTTTGATATGGCCATCGATGGTGACAGCAACGTCGCAATCTGCATGGGTACCCGCATCGATATCATCGATAGCAGCGGCAAGGTGCTCGAGTCGGTTAGTCTTCCCGGGGATGTGCGCGGTTGGTCGGTGATCTGTGCCGATCAGGACCCTCGCTACATGTACGTTGCCAACTGGTTTACCGGCGTACTGATCAAGCT
>JAUWKW010000024.1 GCA_030614035.1 Chromatiales bacterium
GTATTTCCGTCCGGTTGATTGCGCGTCAGGTATTGCCCCAGCCCGAGACTGCGAGCGGACCGGTCGACAACGACTACCATCGACTGGCCGGCACCCTCGATTGCACCGGCTGAACCGCGGTTGGCCGGACTCAGACGCGCCGCCGCTTGCTCCAATCGTGTCAGCAGCGCCTCTTTGTTGGCCACGCGTTCGGCGGTTCGTGCACTGTTCACATACAGGGGCCGGATGCCCAAGCCGACGATTAGCGCCACTGCAACCACCACCGTTCCAACCGAGACAATCAGTTTCTCGCGGGAGTTCAGCTGCTCAAACCAGTTTCGAATAGCTGAGATCATCCGCCTTGGCCTTTGATTTGCATGCGGCCTTCGATCCCCTCGTCGGTTGGATTCGCAGACTGAATATTGGCACTAAACTTGCCGCTGCGGCTTACAAGTTGCTGTAATCGATCCAGGCTTTCGACGCTCGGCGCTTGCAGACGCAGCGTCAGAATACCGTTGCGATAATTCACCGTTTCCATCGTGATTTCCTGAATTTCCGCTGCCGCTCCTGCAAGTGTCGTCAGCGCGTCGATAAAACCGGTTGCCGGCGTGGCTGCCCCCCGTTCGGCGATATTCAACTGGCTCTGCAGTTGGCCCCATGGATCTCTGACCTGTTTAACATCGGGAAAATTGGTACGCAGGATGGTTTCCGCCGCCTGATCGAGACGGGTTTCCTGTTGCTCCATGCTGAACAGTTCAGCGCCCTTAACTGCAAGAGTCAGACCAAACAATGTCAGTAGCAGAATCGCTGCCGCGCGCCAATAAGGCCAGATAGCCGCATAGTCCGACCGGCGAACGTAAGGCCCCTGCAAGAGATTAACTCCTGGCGATGCAACAATATGGGTGGCCAACTTTGGTAACGCTCCGTCGCCTAATACTTTGACCTCAACGCTTTCCAGTCGTTTGCGCAAGCGATCCCATAATTTCAGATTCTTGTCATGTTGTTCCGGCTCACAGAAGACGAGTAGATTGATCGGTTCCGGCCGGGCGTTTTCATCGTCCTCTGCGTCGCTGTCGCCTGCCATGAATAATTCCAGCATGAGGTCCAGGCCATCAGGGTCGCCCACAGTGGCATTCCCGTGCTGGTCCCGCCGCAATGCGCAATCCGCCTCCAGCAAAAGAGTCGTTGTAGCGGGGAGGGCAGCAATTCCATCGCTGTCCGCGTAAATGGCATAGGCATCGATGCCTGCCTCACGCAGCTGTTCGGTCCACTGCTGCATCGATTCCTCATCCACGACTGCGACCGGTATTTGCCCGCCAGCGTCACGATCGCTGGCCGCAAAATGCAGGGTGTCGACGTCCTGGGCGATTTGTTCCTCCAATGCGAATGGCAGGGCCTGCAGAATTCGCCCCATGCTGCGCAAGGGTATTTCCGCCCGCAGGCGTAGCACACGCGTTGCGGGAACCAGCACGATGACCCGACGGTTACCGATATTGCGGGCGGCTTCGGCCAGGTGCGCCGAACCGGCTTCGCCGGTTTGAGCGCCAATGTCGTCGACAATGACCCATGACACCGGTACATCGGGTTCATTGGGTAGTCGGATGACAAAAGTCTCGGCCATTTCAGTTGACTCCGAAACTCCGCGATCGGGCGACGATTTGCCCTCCGCCGGGGGCGCGATCCAGCAGACTGTACATAGTCAGCCGGGACGATCCAAACTCTACAGTCACAGCTGCCTGAAAGCACTGGCTTTGAGTGTCCAGATAGCCAGACTGGATCACATCCTCGTCGACGTACTGCTCGAAGCTGGCCAGGTCGGTCCAACCATCGAAGCGTTCGCGTTCTTCCAGCAATCCCTCCACATCCGATTCTGACAGGTCAGGACTCAGTGACCGCAAAACGGGCCCGGACGCCGTATTGACGTTTACAGCCGTCAGATCATTTGTGTTGCACCATCCTGGTAGTAGCGCGGTGACATACGGAGCGAGTGTTCGATAAGCCTTGAGGTCGAATCCGTCAATGGCCAAGAGCTCGCTGGCTGAGATCATATAGCCGTTGCCGGCGCGGTATGGCGGGTCGAGACCGGTGTAGCGATCGTCTTCCGCCCCGCTGACGCCGGTCGCTGTTTGATCAGGATCCAGCCAATCCAGCACGGCTTCCGCCAGGCCGGGGTCCAGCTCAAGCCCGGTCAGCAATGTCTGAAACTGGTCGAATGTAACCTGGTCATACTGCCCACCTTCTCCGCCGCGCCACAGGTTATTCAGGTTGAAACGACCCTGCAGGTCTTCGATGCCCCCGTAAAGGCGGCCACCTTCGATCGGGAACGGTGGTATATCGTCGGCCCAGTATTCTTGTAGGTGGTCGACATCCCCATCGGATGCATCGTCCATCAACACCGTCGCCGCCAGCGCTTCGGCGCCAAGTGCATACTGGCGAGCCTGTTCATGGCCGAGATTGCTTTCCGCCCGCCGCCGGTGAAGATGCTGTTGCCAGATCAGTTCTGTCGCAAGAATCGTTGCCAACGCGACAATCAGAATCGCAGTAATCAGCGCGACCCCGCTCTGTTCAGCCGAGTCGAACGACGGTTGCTTGCCGATTTTCCTCATCCCGGCACCTCGATCAAACGTTCGATTCGCCCCAGACCGTCAATTTCGATCGCAAATCGAACCGCCTTCGGCCAGTTGGCGGCCCCGACCCGCAATGGTGGCCAAACCGATTCCCATACCGATTGGGAATTTTCGATGACCAGAAATTCGAACTCCACGACGGCTACATCTTCGAGCAGTACTTCCTCGATCGGTTCCAGGCTGAGTACCGCGTCCAATACCGGCCAATACTCGCGAATCAGCGCGCCATCTTCATCCAGACGATACTGCACGCGCTGGGTGGTTCCCCTCGCGAATCCAGCCGGGTTTCTCCAGCCGGCACGGCTCAGTCTCAGCAAGTACGGTTCCCTGCCGTCTGCGATCAGCGGCAGTTCATAGCTCTGCCCCAACAGCCCGCGAACTCCCCGGGGCTGTAATTGATACAAGTCGTCGCTCAGGATCTGCACCGTTCTTTGCAGGCTTCTAAGTTCCCGGTAATTCTCATCGGCCAGTGCCTTTTGGGTCACCACGGCGTTCAGGCTGACTGCGGCAAGGGCTGCCATTACTGCAAAAATGGCAATGGCGACCAGTAGTTCCAGCAACGTAAAACCCCGCGGTCGCTGATGCAGCGGCTTGTGAATGATCACTGAAGCTCCCCTTGTGTGTAGCGAGGTGGCAGCACCGGCGGAAGCGGTTCACCGGTACCCGGGCGGCCGATGAACCCGGTGGCCTTGCTGATTATCGAGTCCGGCGTATCTGCGAAACTGACGGCAACATCAATGCGTCGCAAGTCAGGCAACGGCGTTTGGGAGATATTGAGAGTGTATCGCCAGGATTGCCCAGCCATGTCGATCTCTCCATCGGTTTCGTCGATGTCAGGAAACCGGTTCTCAATTCGAAGTTCCGTAATGCGATCGACTGCAACCCAGCTGGCAAGAGTCGAGTCCCTCAGGTAACCGACAGTGAATACGGACTGACTGATCTGGCCAAACACTGCGGCCAGCCCGATCGCGAGTATGGCGACCGCCACCAGCACTTCGACGAGAGTGAACCCGTCGCTGCACACTGATTGGGATTTACAGTTCATCGTGCTTGATTTCGGCTGAGCCGTCGGCCTTGATGAGCACCTGATAGCCATCGCTGGAGAAGGCTTCGCGAAACCTGAGATTGAAAGGCGTAATGTCGCCGCTGGACATGATGAATACCTGCGGCCGATAATCTCTATCATCATCCGTTTCGAGTTCGAGAATCACATCCCTGCCTTCAAGCTCCAGGTCCAATTCCAAAGCTTCGGGAATGTCACGGCGCCGGAACAACCGGTCGCCCACCAGCGGTGTCCATTCGTCCGTTTCGTCCTGGTAAATTGAAAACTCGTAGGCCCGACGATAGAAACGCAGACCCATTTCGAACCCGTGCAGCATGGTCTCCTCACCGGCTATTTGCACCAGTGCTTCAAGTCGTTCCGCTTCGCGGCGCAGAGCACCGTCTTCCCCGAGCAGGCCAACCGAGAGGGTAAGCAGAGATACAAGGATACCGACGATTACCAATACGACCAGCAACTCGAGCAGCGTGAAACCGCTATTAGCGCGATTGAACGTATGTCTAATCATCAGAACGGTCGGGGACACCAATTCTCGCCCCGGACGGCTCAGGAGGCGAGGCCGCTAGTTGAGGCTCCAATTGCCGATGTCGCTGTCCGGACCTTCACCACCTTGTTCACCGTCGCGCCCGAACGTATAAAGATCGTATTCGCCATTGTTGCCCGGTTGCAGGTAAAGGTAGGGCCGGTTCCAGGGATCCCGCGGCAGCCGCGGTATGTAGCCGCCTTCCGGCCATTTGATATCCGGATCATCGGGCTTGTTGACCAGAGCGCCGATCCCTTCGTCAGTACTCGGATAGCGAAAGTTGTCCATCCTGTACAACTGCATCGCGCTTTCGATAGTCCGAATGTCGTTTCGTGCCGCCGTGACGCGTGCTTCATCAATTCTGCCAATGACATTGGGCGCGATCAGGGCTGCCAGGATTCCCAGGATGACCACGACGACCATGATCTCGATCAGGGTAAATCCCTGCCGAAAGTAGGCTGGATACCGGGCAATCGCGTTTTGCATGAACACCAATCCGTGGTTATCTGCGAGTTTGGGACGCGCCTAGCATAGAACACTAGCTGCTGTAGCGATCCGTTTTAGCTCACAAAACTCCCTGCAACGGCATTGATTCGGCATTATAACAAACATAATCTAAGGGCTGTGCGACTGAAACTTCTATCCAAGGTGCTCGCAATTAACCTGTTGCCCGCGATTATCGTGTCCCTGATCGTCGTAGCGATTCAGTTTTTCCCTCAGTCGCTACGACAGATTCTCCGTTACGATCGGGCCGCGATTTCTGACGGCGAATTGTGGCGAATCATTACCGGGCATCTGGCACATCTGGGTTGGAGCCATCTGGCGATGAACGTTGCCGGGCTATGCCTCATCACTTATATATTTGCGCCGCCTGGCAAGGTTTGGGTGTGGACTGCCTGGATGTTTGTGACGGCGCTCGCGACCAGCGCCGGAATGTACTTTTTCAGCCCGCAGCTCAGTTTTTATGTCGGGTTGTCCGGCGTCTTGCACGGCATGATCGTTATCGGTGCGCTGCGGTGGATTCGGCAAGGCGATTTCATGGGCCTGTTCGTCTTGATCATCGTTGTGGCTAAAATTGCTTGGGAACAACTGTTTGGCGCTCTGCCACTATCACAGCAAATGGCCGGTGGCCCAGTCGCGGTGGATGCGCATCTATGGGGAGCACTCGGGGGTCTGGCCGTCGGACTGTGGAGCCTGATCCGTTTGCGACAAACTACGCGGGTATAATTGCGGCACGGACGATTCGTTCATAGGAAATGAGCTTGACGGCAAGCGACAACAGTTTTGGTGTCGATGGGCAACTGGCATTGGTGACCGGGGCCAGCCGGGGCATTGGTGCTGCCATCGCGGCGCGACTTGGCTCAGCGGGGGCTGAAGTGATCGGCACCGCGACAACAGCGGAGGGAGCCGAATCGATCGCCGCCAGGTTTGATGAGGCGGGGATCCAGGGTAGCGGGATCGTACTTGACCTGGCTGAACCGGAATCGATAGCTAACGCTATTGAACGGTTGGGCGCAGACAACAGAGCTGTCAGCATCCTGGTCAACAATGCCGGTATAACGCGCGACAATCTCCTCTTGCGGATGAAACCCGACGAGTGGAATGACGTACTTCAAACCAACCTTTCAGGTCTTTTCTATATGTGCAAAGCCTGTCTACGCGGAATGATAAAAGCGCGCAGTGGACGAATCATCAATATCGCATCCGTGATCGGCGTTACAGGTAATGCGGGTCAATCGAATTATGCGGCAGCAAAGGCCGGCATTATCGGGTTCAGTAAATCCCTCGCTCGCGAGGTTGCATCACGCGATATCACCGTAAATGTCGTTGCACCCGGGCTTATTAAAACGGCCATGACCGACCAGCTGGGGGAGGAGCAGCGACAGGCCATGGTCGAACAGATTCCGCTGGGACGTATAGGGGAGCCGGATGATGTTGCCGCAGCGGTTCTGTATCTGGCATCGTCGGCGGGGGCTTATATTACCGGCGAAACCATCCATGTAAACGGTGGGATGTACATGATTTGAAAGGGTTCGGGTTGGCTTCAAACGGGCTGATATAAGGTGCTAGCTTGGCCGATGTTATTCCCTTAGAATACGCAGCCGTGATTCCGTGTCGCGGAACCTTCAGTAGCGTAGATCGTTGAGAGGACGATTAAAGTATGAGCACCACCGAAGAGCAGGTTAAGAATATCGTCGCCGAGCAACTGGGCGTTAAAGAGGAAGAAGTGAAGAATGAATCTTCTTTCGTCGACGATCTGGGGGCAGACTCCTTAGACACGGTCGAACTCGTGATGGCGCTGGAGGAAGAATTCGAGACCGAGATACCGGACGAGGAAGCTGAAAAGATTACAACGGTGCAGCTGGCGATCGACTATATAAACGCACAAACCAAGGCTTCCTGAATTTCCACTACGGGTGCTCGGGGAACCGAGCTGCCGTATCTTCTTATCCAATGGGTGACCACAATGACCAGGCGGGTTGTTGTAACCGGTACAGGGATCATTGCTCCCGTCGGTAACGATACCGATTCGGCCTGGGAGCATGTTGTCAATGGCCGCAGCGGTATTGCCCCGATCCTGGACAGCGAGTTCGACGTCAGCAAGTTCTCGACACGCTTCGGCGGCTGTATCAAAAACTTCGATCCAACCGAATACATGCCGGCTAAAGAAGTCCGCAAAATCGATACATTCATGGTCTACGGCATTGCTGCAGCGCGCGAGGCGATCGAGAATGCCGGGCTAGAGTTCGATGAGACCAATATCGACCGGATTGGTGTCGCGATGGGGTCAGGAATCGGCGGCATCGATACAATCCATAAGAACTGTGAAAAGTACATCGCAGGCGGTCCACGCAAGATATCCCCATTTTTTATTCCCGGCAGCATCATCAATATGGTGTCCGGACACTTGTCAATTCGTTACGGATTGCGTGGACCCAACATTGCGCTGGTAACGGCTTGCACGACCTCGACACACTGCATCGGAATCGCCGCGCGCACCATCGCTTATGGCGACGCGGACGCAATGTTGGCCGGCGGTTCAGAATACGCCACGACGCCCATGGGTATTGGTGGTTTCTGTGCAGCTCGCGCACTGTCAACAAGAAATGACGATCCCGAGGCGGCGAGCCGGCCGTGGGACGCCGACCGGGACGGTTTTGTCCTCAGCAATGGGGCCGGGTGCCTGGTGCTGGAAGAACTGGAATTTGCAAAACAACGCGGTGCCAACATCATGGCGGAAGTTGCCGGTTTTGGCATGAGTGCTGACGCGCACCACATCACGGCGCCAGCGGCGGATGGTGCAGGCGCACGCTTATGCATGGCTGCGGCCCTGGATGATGCCGGACTGGCACCTGACGGGGTGGATTACATTAATGCTCATGGCACATCGACCCAGCTGGGCGATGTTGCAGAAACCAGGGCAATCCGGGACGTGTTTGGGACGGATGCCGATCGCTTGGCCGTCAGCTCGACCAAGTCGACGACCGGACATTTGCTCGGTGCGGCAGGGGCAGTTGAAGCGATTTTCAGCGTACTCAGCTTGCGCGACCAGCTGGCACCGCCGACGATCAATCTGGAAACTCCCGATCCCGACTGTGACCTGGACTACGTTCCCAATGAGGCGCGGGAGATGACAATTCGGGCAGTGCTGACAAACTCATTCGGTTTCGGTGGCACCAACGGCAGCCTGATATTTAAAGCTTTGGATTAGCACCCGAGTTGGAACTTCGTGGCCGAGAGTTCGGGTAATCTCGTGAAAGCTTCCTCACCCATCGTCAGTCAAATTCCTGCATCGATAGATCTGCTTGATCTGCATCGCCGCGACCCTGACCGGTACCCATTTCTGTTGGAAAGTTCGGCGTCGGGCGAGCCACTGGGACGCTATGATGTTTTGTTTGCATTTCCCGGGCCGACATTGCTGCTGGACGCGGATTACCGGCTGTCAGGACCGGGTGCCGGTAAAAGCACCCGTTTCCTGGAAGCTCTGGATCGTTGGTGGCTCGATACCGGCAACGGATTGAGTCCCAAACCGGAGCCTTTTACCGGCGGATGGTTTGTGTATCTCGGTTACGAACTCGCCCAGGAAATCGAGCCGAGTCTGGCGCTGCAGGGTGAGCCCGGTGTGCCGGTTGCGTTTGCGACCCGCGTGCCTGCAGCCGTCGTCCGCGACCGCGTGCAAGGCAAAGCGTGGATCGTTGCCGAACCCGGCCAATCCGGCATGTTTGATTTGATCAAGGCTGACCTGCGGGACCTCGAGGAGCCTGACCCTGATCGCGTTCGATCGATTGTCGCTGGATCGGTAATTGAGGAGCCACCGGAACGGTTCCTTGCAGCCGTTCAGAAGGCTCAGACTCATATCGCCCGGGGTGATATTTACCAGGCCAATCTATCCCGCGTGTGGCGCACTCAACTTCAACCGGACGTTCGTGCTGGCGATCTATACGCGCGGTTGCGAGAAACTAATCCGGCACCGTTCGCCGGCCTGGCTGTTAGAGACGATTTTGCGGTGATCAGTTCATCGCCCGAACGTCTGTTGCGTCTGCGAGGAGGGCGGATCGAAACACGGCCAATAGCGGGCACGCGGCCACGCGATGAACATTCCAAGGCAAGCGATTTCAATAAAGGCGAATTTCTCGCTCACCCCAAAGAACGTGCCGAACACATCATGCTGATCGACCTTGAAAGAAACGACCTCGGTCGAATTTGCAGACCCGGTTCAGTAAGCGTCGATGAGTTCATGACGGTCGAAACTTACGCGCACGTGCATCATATCGTTTCTACCGTGACTGGCCGACCGCGGGATAGGCTGACACCCGGACAAATGATCAGTGCGGTATTTCCCGGGGGAAGTATCACCGGATGTCCAAAGGTGCGTTGCATGGAAATTATTCGCGATATCGAGGGGCGCCCACGCGGTCCTTACACAGGAGCGATGGGTTATCTAAATCGGGATGGCAGTTGCGATTTCAACATCCTGATTCGGACCGTGGTGGCGAATGGTCGGAGCATCAGTGTGGCGGCAGGCAGCGGCATCGTTGCGGATTCGGATCCGTTTGCCGAGCTCGAGGAAACGCGCGCCAAGGCAATGGGTGTGCTGCTGGCGCTGGCTGCATGATGGGGAAATGGCTGGTAAACGGCAGGGAGAGCCAAAGCATCGGAGTCGATGATCGCGGCCTGGCGTACGGGGACGGGTTGTTTGAAACCATCGCAGTCCGAGGGGGACATTGCCGCTTTTTTCCAGAGCACTTGCAAAGGTTGTTGGACGGCTGCGAACGCTTGCGCATTCCACCTCCGGATCAGGCGGTACTGCAATCAGAGGCAGCGGGGCTTGCCAAGGATTGCGATCACGGCGCTTTGAAGATCATCGTTACGCGCGGCGCCGGGCCGCGAGCTTACGCAGCTCCCAGCAAACCGCGGCCGCTGCGAGTGCTGGGACTGGAACACACTGAGCCTGCCAGCGCAGAGGATGTTCAGCTCGGTGTGCGCGTTCGTTATTGCGAAATGCCCATCAGTCGTAATCCGGCTCTCGCGGGCCTCAAAACGCTGAATCGTCTGGAGCAGGTTCTCGCTCGCTCCGAATGGGCGAATCCGGACATTCGGGAAGGTCTGATGCTCGACGACCGGCATAGCGTCACATGCGGTACGATGACCAACCTTTTCATGGTTTCCGACAACGTGCTAAAGACGCCGCTGCTAACCGAAGCCGGTGTAACGGGGATAATGCGCAACAAAATTATCCAGCAGGCGCTGTCGTCCGGGATCGAAACCCGTGAACTGATTATCAGCACCGATGATGTGGCCAATGCCAGCGAGGTATTTCTAAGCAATGCATTGATCGGGATTTGGCCGATCAGGGAGATCGATGGCACGGACTACGCGCGCGGACCGGTTACACTGAAGATCATGCAGGCACTACGCGCCATCGGAGTCCAGGAATGCAAGGTCTAAGGCGCTGGGCCATTGTTTTCGGTGCCGTTGTATTGCTGGGATTCGCCGCAGCAATTGTTTTGCTGCGTCAGAATCTGACCGCCTCGATGTCAATTGGTGACGAGCCCGTCGTCATCGACATTGGGAGTGGCACGTCGCTGCGGGGGGTTGCGGCGCTGCTCGCCGAGCAAGGGGTTCTCAGTCATCCAAGAAGTTTCGCGCTGTACGGTCGTTTTACCGGCCGGGCGGCACGGGTCCAGGCCGGCGAATACGAGATCCACGGGGGTACCACGCCACTCGAGTTTTTGGAGCAATTGGTCAGTGGCCAGGTCAAACTGCACGCGCTGACTATCGTTGAAGGCTGGACCGTGAACGATCTACTGGTGGCCTTAAGGCGAAATCCGGCGGTGGCCCAGACGATCGAATCAGCGAATCCTGTCGTTGTGGCGGAGGCGCTAGGGCTGGACGTCGACCATGCGGAAGGACAGTTTTTTCCCGATACCTACAGGTTCCCTAAAGGTACCAGCGACATCGAGATATTGAGCCAGGCCCATGACCTGCTGCTCGAACGTCTCGATGAGGCATGGAGATCCCGACGATCAGGGCTGCCTTTCGATACGCCCTATGATCTTCTGATCCTGGCTTCAATCGTGGAACGGGAAACCGCGTTGGATGAGGAGAGGCCTTTGGTCGCCGGCGTGTTCGTCAGACGCCTGGAAAAGCGGATGCGACTCCAGACCGACCCTACCGTGATCTATGGCCTGGGGCAGGATTTCGACGGCAATCTGACCCGACAGCACCTGAAAAACGACACGCCGTACAATACTTACACGCGTCGTGGTTTACCGCCGACCCCGATTGGATTACCTGGCGAACTATCGCTGCGCGCAGCGGCAAATCCTGATCAAGGCGTGGCTCTGTACTTCGTCGCCACCGGTAACGACGACGGTAGCCATTTTTTTACGGCAACTCTCGAAGAACACAATGCCGCGGTCGTGAAGTACCTGGCACGGCTTCGTGAACGCAAAGAGTAAATGATACGGAATCATTCACGCGGGCTGATGTTGTGACCGGAAAATTCATTACCCTGGAGGGCATCGAAGGCGTTGGTAAGTCGACTCACCTGAGGTTTGTTGCATCCTGGTTACGTGAGCAGGGACATTCGGTCGTAGTGACGAGGGAACCGGGCGGCACGCCAATCGCCGAGCAAATTCGATCTGTGATCCTGAAGGAATCGACTGACAAACTTCCACCGCTGGCGGAATTGCTATTGATGTTCG
>JAUWKW010000031.1 GCA_030614035.1 Chromatiales bacterium
ACCTTCATGCTGCATTGGCGGGAGATTCTTCGGCCAGATGTTTTGCTTATAAAGATCCCGGAAGATTTCGGAACGAATGTACGGAATCCAGTTCTGGAACCGGGCCGTCTCCCGGTAGTAACGCAACGCGTCGATATTGATTTCGGCGGCCACGTAGCAATCATCAACCACCGTGCTCTTCGCCATCACGTCGCCCTTGTAGTTGACGATCGAGGACCGGCCACCGAGCGCCCCCCCGATGACCGTGGGAGCGCCGCCGTCCTCGGCCGGCATGATCAATGACCCGGTATTCGGCCCAAGCATGTAGGCCGTATTGTCCAGGGCGCGAGCCCGGTTCTGGACCTCGAAAATTCCCCGGGACACCCACGGTTCGGGTAACGACGCCCGGTAAAGGATTTCAGCGCCGTTCAGTGCAAAGGCCCGGTAACTCTCCGGGAACGCACCCTCGACACCAACGGTCCCGGCAATATTGCCAATTTCCGTCCGCGCCACCGGAAAAAAGGTTTCCAGTGAATCCCCGTGCATCGCGACCCATTCATCATAGACGTCGTGCGGCGTCGTTGAATGCTCTACAAACAGGACGATATTTTTGCGGTGTTTGTAGATCACATCGCCGTTGGGATCGACGATAAAAACCGTGTTAAAGAACCGGTCCGGAAATTCCGGAATGGTGTCTTTTAGCGTTGCGATGATGTAACAGCCATGCTGCTTTGCTTTATCACCAAAAAAATCAGTCTCCGGGCCCGGAATCTGAGCGGCCATGGTTTCCACGTATTCCGCTGGCGACAGGTTCAGGATCTCGTCTGCGAAACCCTGAACGGCTCCTTCGCCCAGCGCAATCAGCCTGACCGGCAGTTCCAGTGAGCAGATATGCATCACCAGGTCGATCATGTTTCCGATGTGGTTGAGGTTCTTTTCGACCTCGGCCCTGCTGGTGACGTGGCGTACGGTCGTCTGTAATGCGACCGCCTGATATGGATCAACCATTTTTGTTTGTTCCTCTCACCTGTAACATTAATGCCTATCGTCGGGGTCTACGTAATCTTCAATCCGTATATCGCCGGCACCGGGAATTATCGGCCGAATCAATCGATCAGCATCTTCGAGGTCTTTGGTGGCGTCGATGCCAATTCGAACGGAGACTTGCCCTTCTTTTGCGCAGCGTTCGATTTCCCAGCTGACAATATCGGGAATAACCATATATTTGGACGCGTCGCCAACGCGTGACCAGATGGCCCATTCGGTCTCCTCGAGGTTAAACACGTCGATATCTTCGTCAACTACGACGATGCGTTTGACAATGGTACCCACGGGGAAAAGCCCGGTATGCGCTTCGAACGCAGATTTGATCAATTCACGAGGCTCTTCGTCGTTTTGCTTATGAATGGATACGAATACGTGCAGCATACAACCCAGGCGTGGGTCGCAGGACACGTTGATTTCATTGATGTTCGGAAACTGCCGCTTCATTTCATTGGACAGCACAGTCTGCATGCCATAGGTGGAGATGGCGCCTATCGTGTTGTGCTCTGGATGGCGGCCCGCCATGATCGTATAGAACATCGCGTCCCGGCGATGCGTGATCGCGGTAATTTTGGACAGCGGGGCGGTTTCCGGCCCGTATTGATCGGCAAACTCGCCAAGTGTGTTTTCGATTTTTTGTGAAAAGTCGACCCGGCATTCAATGACGATCTCGGCATTGGCCGGCACGAGCAGGTCACTGGTCTCACACTTGACCATGTCGATCGGCCGTCCCTGTAATGCGCCCGCGATATCGAGTTCGGACACCGCCGGCGGGTGTTTTCCGGATGCGCACATCAGCAGTGCCGGGTCCGGCCCGATCACCATAGCGATCGGCATACTTTCACCCTTGCTCTCAGCGTGGGCGTATATCCGTCGCAGATCACTCATCGAGCTGGCATTGATGATCATGCTGTCTTTGCTGACAATCTGGCATCTGTAAAAGCCGACATTTAACTGGCCAGTTTCCTCATTGCGACTGACTCCGACCGCGCCGGTAATAAATGGTCCGCTATCAAATTCGAAAAATGTTGGAACCGGTATTTTTGCCAGGTCGACCGCATCACCGGTGTTAATTACCTCTTTGACCGGTGCGTCGTCGACAACCTGGTAAGCCAGTGGAGACTCAGTCGCAGTTGCCAGCAGGTCGGCGATTTCGCCGTGCGTTACCGCGTCAGGCGAAGGGCGTTGCAGCGCCAGCGCCAGGCGTCCAGAGCCATTCAGCAATCCGCCAACGACAGGAAATTCTGAGCCTTTGACGTTTTCGAACAGGTATGCCTTGCCTTTTTTCTCCAGACGTGAAATGACCGCCGGCATCTCGTATTTACGGTCGACTTCCCGCTTGACTCTGACGAGATCCCCGGATTCCTCGAGCAGTTCAACAAACGATCTGAAATCGTGCACGCTGTGGATCTCCTTGCTGTACAGGCTGCCGGACGATGAACCGCGTACTCGCGGGGCTGACGTCAGACTCTGGCTTTAATGCAACAGATTCTACCTGCGGCGGGCGGCTCAAACACCGGGCAGCCGGGCATCGACCGAGTAGCGGCATGAACACAAGCGTGGCGGGGCTAGCCATGCTGCAACGGCCGGCGGCACGCCCACCGGTCGCGGGCGGGCGCAGCGTGGTTAATTAATCTATTTAATTATCAAAGAATTATAATAACTATCTATAGATAGCTTCACTCCGTAGCCCAACGGTTCTGGCCGCTCAGCTCTGCCAGCGCTGCCGTAACCAGTAATCTACCGATAGCTTGCCGGGCCCGTGAAACACGGTAATCAGTAGCATCAATCCCCACAGATAGTGGTCCTTCATGCCCCCGATACTGATGTCGGGATAGGAAATTGCGGCAAACCAGTTCAGCACAAACAGAATCAGCGCGGCAGGACGGCTAGCCAGGCCGATAACGAGCAGCACCGGCATGACCAGTTCAATACCGGTCGCAAGATACGCAGCAAGCTCCGGTGGAAAGATCGGCACGTCATATTCCCATTTGAATAGTTCCAGGGTTGAACTCCAACTCTGGATCTTGGCGTTGCCGGATCTCCAGAACACCCAGGCCACATAGAGGCGGATGCCCAAATCGAGCACCGGGGCGACGAACTCCAGACCCCGAACCGCAATTAAGTACAGGGAGCGCAGCGTGTTTATTGCAGCAGATGCCATGTCACCTCCTCAGTCTGTTGACTCGGCTAATTGAAATCCAGCAATCCATCCGTGTTCCACGCAATGTGGCAGCAGCGTGGCCATATCTGGAAACTTGTTACTGAGTACCCGCATAGGCACGTTTCCTGTCAGGTCTGACAACAACGACCACTCGTTGTCTTGGAGCGGGTCGATCCGCATGTCGTATCCACGGCGCCAAACGATGAGCCGTGCGGCGCCTTCATCGAGATCGACTTCCTCCGGGCCGGTCCATTCGTCCTGGTTGACCTGCCATATGCGGTGCACGGGGTACTGCGAAGCCAGCAGGGCCGCGGAGGCCGGCAACGCGAACACCAGGCGATCGCGGTCACTTTCGGGAACCTCACCCAAGCCGTCGATATTCAGAGCGGTCTCGTCAGCGGCCGAAAACGCGCTGTGCCACGCCCATTCCAGGCGCGCGACGTCGGGCAGGTAAGGAAGCCCGGCCGCAGGTTCGAAGCCCTCGATGAATTCTGCAAAGCTACTGCCGTACTCCGCCAGGTCCGGCGAATGTGAGGGCGTAATACGCATATAGCGAGAAGCCATCCCGTCGAAAAACTCCCGGCCCAGCAGGCGCATAGTCACCGGGTAGAGTTGGCCCAGCGCTCGCGTGAATGTGCCGGTAACGGCCCGCCGGTAGATGCGTAAATGCTCCGGGGAAGACAGCCCGTGCGTCGCGTTGACGGTTTCACTGGCCGCGCAAACTTCCGTACCATCGGCATCGGCAGCCATAATGGCCTCGCGTACGCGACGCTGTAATTGATTCAGGCGCTGCACGAATGGGCCTCGAGTGCTGTCTGCGCCTTTTCTGCCTCCGCCACCAGCACCTCCAGATCCGGGATATCCGTATCCCACTCGATCAATGTCGGCACCGGTCCGATTCGCTCAATAGTGAGCTGGTACAGCTCCCATACCGGGGGATGAACACGCTCGCCGTGGGTGTCGAAAAGGTAATTATCGTATTGTGCGAACCCGGCCAGGTGAATTTCCCTGACCCTTGCCGCTGGCAAAGCATCCAGGTAATTGGTCGCTGCAAAGCCGTGGTTGCTTGCATTGACGTAGGCATTGTTAACATCGAACAGAATATCGCAGTCGGACGACTCGGCAACTTCCCTGACAAACTCCCATTCCGACATCTCCGCATCCCTGTAGCTCAGGTAGGTCGACGGATTCTCGATCAGGATCCGGCGCCCCAGGAAGTCCTGCACCTGGTCAATGCGTGCGACCACATGATCCAGTGCCTCTTGGGTATATGGCAGGGGCAGCAGGTCATGCACGTATTCCCCACCGACGGAAATCCATGCCAGGTGATCGGAAAGCCATTCTGGCTCGAAACGATCCGCCAGCGATTTAAGCCGGGCAAGGTAGTCGAAATTCAGCGGGTCAGTTGAACCGAGCGACATCCCAACCCCGTGCAAGGTGATGGGATAGAGATTCCGAATTTGTTCCAGGTTTGCCAGTGCTGTTCCGCCCGCCGCATAGTAATTCTCGGACAGGACCTCCAACCACGGCACCGCCGGCTGTCGGGCAATGATTTCCTGGTGGTGTTGCGAACGCAGGCCGATGCCGGCACCGCGAATTCGTACGTCGGCAGTTTCAGACATATAGCTGTAACAAACGGCAGCTCAACGGGCGCAGCTGCAGAAAACGGGAACGACTTTGGATTAGCGAAGCCGTCCCCGTGTTAATCAGACAGCTTAGGATTCTTTCGGAGCCGCTTCTTTCAATGAGGATCCGGCGATCTTGCCGCAGGTGCCTGCCGGCACGTAAATCCACTCTTCAGCATTATTGTCCGCGGTTGCCTGACCCGCGCATGCATGCAGGCTGGTCCCGCAGTCATTCATGCCGGATTTGACGACGCCTGCGCATTTTTCAAAGCCGGGCTTAGCCGCTGCAGCCTGATCAGCAATCGCGCCAAGCCCCAGCGCAAGTACGCCCGCAAGGGCAGCATTCATAAGGTTCTTGGTCTCTTTCACTTGATACTCCTTCGAGTTGTGTCGGTAACCGGACGCCCAATAGACCAGTACTGCATGGTCAAGTTCCCAGGCGATGCCTCCGTTTTGGATTTTGTCACGTGCCCGATCCCAGGCGGATGGGCGCTATTCTTCCTCGGTCTTGCGATACAGCTCGAGGACCTGCAGAAAATCAGCTTCGCCAAGGACCTGTTGCCGGGCGGCGGCCTCCGGCTCGATTGAACAACCGGCTACCGAACCACCGATGGCGGCGTGGCCCTCGGCAAGTTTTTCAATGCGGTACCACTTGTACCAGCGTTCGAGGGGCAGGGCGGTGCTTGAATCCGTGTAGTCTTCGTACATATCGTACCGTCCAGAAACAATGCGAATCTCGTCGGGATCCAGACCGTAACTGGTGCACAAGTTTACCCACTCGTTTTGATCATTGATCATCATCGGGCTCAGCGTAACCCTGTGGCCTGAACGATACAAGATTTTGGTGTTGTGTCGCTTGCCCAGATGGCACCCAGTACCGGGTGCGAATTTATGACGAATGGGTCGACTGGATCACGCTGGAGCGCATGATCCCCGGAAACGATCCTAGGCCGAAACCTCCTCCAGCTGTTCGGCATCGATTTCATTCAGATAGTCCCCAAGCGGTCGTGGAGTGCCGATGAAATATCCCTGGGCCCAGGTGACACCCAAATCCTTGAGCAGATCCATGCTCTTCTGGTCCTGCACAAATTCCGCGACCGTTTCGAGGTTCATGACTCTTGCGATTTCCGCAATCGCCGCAACCATCGATTTCGAGACTTCGTTCTCAGTAATATCACGCACGAAACTGCCGTCGATTTTCAGCGCGTTGACCGGGAAAAGCTTCAGGTACGCAAATGAACTCAGGCCGGTACCAAAATCGTCGAGCGAGAAGTGACAGCCCAACTCTTTCAGAACATTCATAAATAGCTGTGCTTTCTGTAAGTTTGCTACAGCCACGGTCTCGGTGATTTCAAAACTTAGCCGGTTAGGTGCCAAACCAGAACGCTGCAGTTCGCTACGGACAAAATCCAGAAACTGATCGTTACCGAGGCTCTGGCCAGACAGGTTAATCGCGAACCTGATGGAGCTATGGTTGCTATTAACCAAGGCGTCGACGGATGATGCAACCACCCACCGATCAAGTTCCTGCATCAGCTGATAGCGCTCCGCCGCTGACATAAATTCTGCCGGTTCGACAGGGTCGCCGGCCGTGTTCAGCATGCGCACGAGTATCTCGAAATAATGAGTGAGATCGCCTCCCCTCAAGGAGACGATAGGCTGTGCGTACAAAATGAGCCGTCCGGACTCAATCGCGTTACGAATCGAACCGACCTGGTTAATATCCTCCAGCCTCTGCACGATGCTGGTGTCTGCAGACTGGTACACCTCGACACGTCCTCGACCTCGGTCTTTGGCGGCCTGGCATGCGACCTGGGCCGGCACCAGCGCACTTCGGACTCCATCGTTAGACGGAACCAATTGGGCTACACCAATGCTGACCGAGGGACGAAAACTTTTACCATCCTCCGCATACCCTTTTTCGTTCAGTTCGGTGCATATTTTCTTGGCGATTTTTTCAGCATTCTTCACGCTTTTGTTCTTGAGCAAAGCAGCAAAGCTGTCGCTGGTCACACGGGTCACCAGGTGCTCTCCAAGGTTGGTTTTCAAAATGGCAGCAAACTCTTTCAGCACGATGTCACCGTAGGCGCGGCCAAAAGTATCGTTGACGACGTGCAACTGGTCGATATCCAGGAACATCAGGCTGTAATAATTTTCAATGTCACGACAGGCTTCGTCCAGCTGGTGCTCAAAATTTGGCCAGAGAATCAATCCGGTCAGAGCGTCGAAATCCCGCTCGATGACGTGTTCGATTGTTGAAACGACGAATCCGATCAGGCCGGATAAACGGGCCGCATATTCAGGGTCTGCGCCACCGTGAGACAAGACCAGAACGCCGATCGGGGTTTCGGCGTTTTGGCGGATCAACGTGCTGTACGTGTCTCCGAGCTCGTCACTTGCCGCTGGTACGAAGCCCGCCTCCAGGTCATCCAGATCGGGTTCAGCTTCGGCTTCGGGATCAGCTTCTCCCTCGGCTTCGGCTTGAGCTTTAGCTTCGGCTTTGGATTTAGCCTCGGCATCGACCAATGATTCAAAAAACAGCTGCGCCTCGGTCTTGTTGACCGGATCGTCTCCAATTGCAAAATAGAGCTTCTTATCCGGCACTACGAGCGTCGCGCCAATAACCTTGAGGTGCTCAAGACATAGCTCCAGCACGCTGCCTAAAACCTGCTGACAACTGGTACGTTGCCTGGCCTCATCGCCAAGCGCCTGCAGGAAATCATGGTCAGTGGTTTGCGCTTCAAGCTGCTTGTTAACATCCATCAGGTAATAACGAAGACTTAGCTCCCGCCCGAGGCTGCGAACCGCCGGTGATAACACGTCGACGCAAAACTGGTAGGGCATGCCCCCGGTGTCCGGATCAACGACAGCCGTCAGGGCACCGAGGTTTCTACCGCGATCGCTTGTCAGCGGGATAACAAACGCGGTGGCGCGGTCCAGTTTAATGCGCGCCTCGTCACCTGGAATATCACCGTCACCGAGCACCTCTGCCAGTGCTGCGTGGAAATCATCGTTGAGTTCGAAGGGCTGGTCGTCGCGATCACGCCAGAACAGACGGCCTTTGCGATCGTGGAACAGAAAACCCAACGCCTGCGGCAACAAGGCGTGAAGGAACGCTGAGAAGTCTGCGAATACTTCGGTTTTTTGTCGGCCGGCCGCCATCGTTTCCCCGAGATAGAAGATTTGTGCGCGTATTCTGCATGTTGACACCGCTTGCGCCTGTGATCGCGCTCCCAATTCCCGTAGTCATGCCGCGGCCAGGGAAGCCGGCCAGATCTACCTCAGTGATGATCGCGGATTACCGGGCTACGGCTGCCGTCCAAAATCCGCCAAAAGCCGCTTCAGACGGCCGTAACGGAGTCGTTTGGGATTATGTTAAAGAGGAACATCACGGACTCAGTGATCGGTACAGAAACGGCAGGCTGGCGTCCATCCGGTAGTCAATCCCGGAGTGGGTGTCGTCGAACTCCTCGTAGATATGATTCACGCCGGCTTCCTGCAATCGCTTGGATAAGATCCGGCTGCCGAACTGGATGTGATACTGGTCGCGCCACCCGCAGTCGATGAATAAACCGCTCAAGCTCTTCAGGTTTTTCGCGTAGCGCGTGACAAGGTTGATCGGGTCGTGCTTACGCCAACGTTGCCAGCGGGCATTAAGCAATTCCCCGGTCTCCATATTAAAAGGAATCCTGAAGCCATTCGGTGCCTCGGGATCGGGGTCGTAACTCGCGGCCATGCACAAGTTCATCAAGCAATGGATTTCACGGCTACTGGGGTCGGATCGTTTCCAGGCTTTGCGCAGGAAGTCTCGAACACGGCCATCATCCAGACCTTCAGATACACCAGCCTGTTCCGCTACAACATCAATGGCACCCGCGCGTCGCCGCCGTGGTCGGTAACGGGCCAGCTCCGCCAGCGTGCCAGGCCAGTCCGAACGGTAGACAAAGTCGAAATAGGCATCGCCGGAATGATTGGCCACTGCGCCCCAGTAACGGGTGTACTTCATGCCGTGAATCATCGCCCCGTAGCCGCCCGAGGATTTGCCGAAGCAGCCACGGTGTTCCCGCGACCCCAGGGTTCTGAGTTCCTTGTCTACGAAAGGAATCAGTTCGCGGGTCAGGTAATCCGCGTAACGGCCGATTGCAGTCGAATTGATATATTGATTTCCGCCTAGCGCAGTAAAGCAATCCGGAAATACGATGATGGTGGGGCCCATTTTGCGTTGGTGCATCAGGCGGGCGACCCGTTCCGGGACATTCTCGTCGAAGTTTCGCCAATTCGTATGCGAATGCCCGGATCCCGTGTAACCGACCAGATCAAAAAGGACAGGAAAGCGCCGCCCGCGGCCGTGCGCATAGCCTTGGTCGTATTGAGGCGGTAGTAAAACATCCAGGGTTCGGGCATGAGGATCGCCCAGCGGGTTATCCGCTAGCACCTTCGATGTGTATTAAAGCGTCAGTAATCTGCCATTGCGCCAGTTCGGTCGTTTAAGTGCCATAAGAGTCGAGTCGGCTTTCAGTTGGAGTTCTGCGCGGGCAAAAGCTATTGTCACATAGGCGGATGAAATACACAGGAGGTGGCGAGTGGCTGATTTGAACGCTGAAATAGAGACGGTACTGAACCAGGCTGCAGAAATCTGGAACTCCCAGGACTATGCCCGGTTGAAGGAGCTGTGGGATACGAATGATCCCGAACCGTTCTACCTGGCCGAAGAACAAGACGACTGGGTCTTTGGCTGGAAGCAACTAGAAAAATATTGGGAGCCGGTTCCGGGAAAACGGTCAATCGAGGCAATCATGATGCGGTACTACGATGTCCGTGCGAAACTCATCGCCCCGGATCTCGCCGTGGCGGCTTTCTGGGTGCGTCACGACATGAAGATGCGCGGACCGCTGAACGCCTGGGGCGGCAACGCCCGCGTTACGGCCGTTTTCCGGCGTAAAGATGGGCAGTGGCGATTTATCAGTTATGCCGAGGCGTGCATGACTCCGTTACGTTATATGCAGAAACTTTACGAATTAAATCTATCGCCGGAATTTGCCGAGTTTCACAAAGACATTATGGACCGCGAGAATCGGGCCGCTGAAAAGGCGAGCTAATTCAAACACGCCATTGCAATCAACCAAGCTTGCGACGCTTACGTCTCCGTGGAGGTATGTCGATGAGTAAAAGTTTTCTATCAGCGGTAGTCATACTACTGACAATAATTGCAGCGGGCGTCGGGTCGCCAGGCCAGGCCTTCGCT
>JAUWKW010000048.1 GCA_030614035.1 Chromatiales bacterium
ATATTGCTCGGACATTTGCTGAACCTCAGTCACCAGGCAATCCTTTCGCCGTTGTACCGGGTAAAGCTGCCGGTGTCGGACATTGTCAGTCGGTCAATGATGTTGCGCATTCCTGCGACACTTTCTTCTACCTCGATACTTGCATTGGTCTCAAGTCCCATACGCGTTTTGGTATGGCCGGGACAAAGTAACGCAACGATAATTCCGTGCTTTCGTAGCGTCTCGGCCAACATTGTCATTATCTTATTAAGGGCAGCCTTGCTTGAGCCGTATAAGTACGTTGGTATCGTGCATTCGGCATTGGAACCGACCGTACTTGAGATCGACACGATTTTCGGATTCTTTCCTAATAGCAGGGAATCCAGAAATGCTTCTGCCATTTTGGCCGGCGCAATGGAATTGGTTCGGATGACCTCGCCCCATAGATCGTAATCCAGCGTTCCGAAGCGCTGGCGCTCGAGGTGCTCGGAGTACGGAAATGGCCCTACGATTCCAGCATTGTTAATCAAGAGGTCCAGTGACTGTCCACGTTGCTGAGTCGCCAGCGCATCGATCGCCTCATGATCCAATACATCCAGTTTTTCTATCGTTACTTTCCCATCCGAACTTTCGACGAGCTGCTCCAATTCCGTCGCTGTTTCCGGTTCCCGGCAGGCGGCCGTAACCGTCCACCCGTCTGCGCTGTAACGACGTGTGAATGCGAGCCCGAGACCGCGGTTTGCTCCGGTTACGAGTAGAGACGGCATGATGTTTCCTGAATAAATGCTCTAAAAACCCAGCGGACCGAACACGTCGCGCTTACGAAAGCGAGACATCAGAAATCGGCCGGCAATCTTGCCCGTGGTGAGCCAACGAACAGCCGTGCCATTCTTATCCGCTGCCAGCATACCTTCAACCAGGAACGGCGTGACCGTGTCGACGGTGTCGGCGAGGATGTTCAGCACCTGCTTGGTTTGTTCCCATTGCTCACCTCGTTCGCCGGGTGGTGGGACCAACAGGTCGGTTACGACGATACCCGGGCTCAGGTAGCCAACATTCACCGGCGTATTCTCACACTCCCGGACCATCGATTTGGTGAAATAACGGACTGCGTATTTTGTTGCGCCATACGGACCTTTCTTCGCTAGCACCCTGCCATCGCTCCCGAAGCCCTCCATGTTGAATATCCAGCCACCACCCTGTTTGTCCATGCCCGGTATTGCGACGCGGTTGCAGTTCATCAGACCCAGTAGGTTCGTATTGACCGTTGTAGCGATATCTTCGGGCGGCAACTCGCTAAACATTGCATTAATCGTATCTGTGCCGGCGTTGTTGACCCACATGTCCACCGTTTTGAGTGCCTTGATCGATTCATCCCAAAGTCGCTGAACCTGATCGTAGTCCGACACATCGACGGGTGACCCAGCTATCGACTGCGACGGGTATCTTGCACGTAGATCAACCACCGTCTTGTTGACGGCGTTCAGATTTCGGCTGGATATCATGACATTGTGGCTGCGTTTCAGAAATTCTTGCGCCATGCCCAGGCCGATGCCTCTGGTACTGCCGGTGATTACAACGTTCATTCTGTTATTCGCGTTCCGTAGATATTTTTACGTCGGAGCCGCTCTGGCCCAGCTTCCTCGATTTGGATCGAGGCAGGCACGGAGCATTGCCGGCTGTCGAACAGGGAGTTTTCAGCGTTGCCCGCTTAGGGGTGAACTCTAAGGCCCGTAGAGACCAATTTCCATTGGAAACACGCGGAACATGTGGATTGCAGGTTCTCGGGATTAAGAAATGAATGCCGCGGGAGTGACCAGCTTAGAGCAGTGACGTCGGAGGCCGCCGCACCATTGCAACGAACCCGCACCTGGCAAATAGGATGCTGCCGAAGTTTAATTGCAGTCGCGGTGCGCCAGCGCGGATCGCTGACCGCGTTGCGCATCGCCAGCCACTTGGAACGGAACGGTGTTGCCGCTGTGAGCACGAGCGGTTTTGACCCTCGTAGCGAATGTGCCTGAAAAATACTCTATAATCGACTGTAATTCAATGTATTAGTTAATTCAGAGATGGGTCGAAGACGCGGTTTGGTAACACCGAATGCAGGCTGGACCACACGGCTTTGCGACGCGGGAAATCCAGGCAGTGGCCGGGCTGCATGCAGTCGGTACCTGCCGCTCCGGTATAATCTCTGCAGCGCAAGTGGGCACCCTACACCGGCGAAAGTGGCGGAACTGGTAGACGCGCAGGATTTAGGATCCTGTGGGGTAACCCGTGAGAGTTCGAATCTCTCCTTTCGCACCAAGCGCATGTTGGCCAGCGGAACGTCGGGCCGCTGGCCCAGGGTAAGAATCTAACGGAACATGGACGAAATGCAGGTTTCTATTGAGGCCTCGGACGGACTGGAACGGCGCATGCGTGTGCAGGTTCCGGCTGGCCGGGTCGAGGAAAAAATACGTGACCGACTGCTTTCAGTTGGCCGTACCGCAAAGATAAAGGGTTTCAGGCCGGGAAAGATTCCGGAGCGCATCATTCGGCAGCGCTACGGCGGCCAGGTTCGTCAGGAGGTGTTACAGGAGTTGTTGCAGAGCACCTATTCGGAGGCCATTGCACAGCAGCGCCTGCAGCCGGCCGGTGGGCCGAAGATCGAGCCGGAATCGCTGGATCAGGGCCAGGATCTGGCCTATACGGCCGTTTTCGAGGTGTATCCCGAGATCAAGATCGCTGGCCTGGACAAGATGGAGCTTAAGACGCCGAAGGCCGAGATCGCTGATTCAGATATCGATTCGATGATCGGGAGTTTGCGGACACAAAGGGCAACCTGGGAGTCGGTTAAGCGCCCGGCGGCTGACGGAAACCGAGTGCTGATCGATTTTGAAGGCAAGCTTAAAGGCGAGGTTTTCGAAGGGGGCAGCGGCCAGAACGTGGCGGTAGTGCTTGGTTCAGGCAGCATGTTGGCCGATTTCGAGAAAAACCTGCTCGGAATCACCGAGGGCGAATCCAAGGAATTTAAGCTTAAGTTTCCAAAAGATTATCATCAGGAAAATCTTGCCGGCCAAAAAGTTGTTTTCTCAATTGATGCGAAGGAAGTTGCCGAACAGAAGCTGCCCGAGATTGACGAGCAATTTATTCGTTCGATGGGAATCGACAGCGGCAGCGCGGAAGACTTTCGCAAGGATGTGCAAGACAATATGGAGCGGCAAACTGAGGCGAAGCAACGCGCTGAACTGAAGCGACAGGTTATGGAGACCCTGCTCGCGGCCAATCCCGTGGAACTGCCGGGCGTGCTGGTTGAGCAAGAAACCAATTCGCTGCAGCAGGACGCAATGCGTCAATTTGGAATAACGGAACTGAAGGACGCACCGCCAGCTGACACTTTTCGCGAAGCAGCAGAGCGGCGAGTGCGGCTCGGGCTGCTTATGACTGCGATCTTGAGCGACAATCAAATGGAAGCCGATAAGGGACGGGTAGGCTCAAAAATCAGCGAGCTCTGTGAGCCGTACGATAAACCCGACGAAATGCGTAAAATCTATTACCAGAATCAGCAATTGCTTGGCCAGGTGGAGAATATGGTGTTGGAGGAGCAGGTTGTTGATTGGTTGATTGGTAAGGCCAAACTCAGCGAGAAATCCGTGACATTTTCGGAGCTGATGGATTTATAATTTTTAAATTGCAGCTAGGTATTTTTATGGAAACGCAAGCATTGAACCTCGTTCCTATGGTCGTAGAACAAACGGCCCGCGGTGAACGAGCCTATGATATATATTCGCGGCTACTGAAGGAGCGCGTCGTTTTTATCGTTGGTCCGATTGAAGATCAGGTTGCCAACCTAGTCGTTGCGCAGTTGCTGTATCTTGAATCCGAAAATCCGGACAAGGATATCCATTTGTACATTAACTCACCTGGCGGTGCGGTCAGCTCCGGCTTATCGATATACGACACCATGCAATTCGTAAAACCCGACATCAGTACCATTTGCGTTGGACAGGCCGCTAGTATGGGAGCTGTACTTCTTGCAGGTGGAGCTAACGGTAAAAGGTTTTGTCTTCCTCATTCGCGGGTCATGATTCATCAACCGATCGCCGGATTTCAGGGCCAGGCATCAGACATCGATATACATGCAAGAGAGGTGCTGCAAACACGAGATCGCCTCAACAGCTTGCTTGCAAAGCACACGGGTCAACCGCTTAAGCGTATTCAGAAGGACACGGATCGCGACCATTTTCTGAGCGGCGACGAGGCGGTCGAATATGGCCTCATCGACACCGTTTTGGCGCAGCGAGGCGACACGGAAACGGCTTCAGAAGCTACGGTGTAGCGCTGTAAACGCAATCTGGGATGAAGCGCTTTGCACCGGGCAGCAATGCCGTGCTATATACGTTGAAGCCCGAGGATGAGGGCAGTATCTAACCGGTATATGGACATCGAGGAACGGTATGTCTGACGACACGCGAGGCAGAAACGAAGAAGGCAAGCTGCTCTATTGTTCGTTCTGCGGCAAAAGCCAACACGAAGTCCGCAAGCTTATTGCGGGACCGTCGGTGTTTGTCTGTGATGAATGCGTAGAACTGTGCAACGACATTATTCGCGAAGAGCTTGATGATCGTGCCGACCAAGGTCAGGCGAAACTTCCAAGGCCGCACGAAATAAAAGACGTTCTCGACGAATATGTCATTGGCCAGCAACGGGCAAAGAAGGTGCTTGCCGTCGCGGTCTATAACCACTACAAGCGGCTCGACAGCCGGTCCGGTGAAAAGGATGAAGTTGAGCTGGCCAAAAGCAATATTTTGCTGATTGGACCAACTGGCTGCGGCAAAACTCTGCTGGCCGAGACACTGGCGCGATTACTAAATGTGCCATTCACCATCGCCGATGCCACTACCTTGACGGAGGCGGGGTACGTTGGTGAGGATGTCGAGAACATTATTCAAAAGCTTTTGCAAAAGTGCGACTACGATGTGGAGAAAGCACAGACCGGGATTGTCTACATTGACGAAATAGACAAGATATCGCGTAAATCTGACAACCCGTCAATAACGCGGGATGTTTCCGGTGAGGGTGTCCAACAGGCGTTGCTCAAGCTAATCGAAGGAACTGTCGCCTCGGTGCCTCCTCAGGGTGGAAGAAAGCACCCACAGCAGGAATTTCTGCAGGTCGATACGTCCAATATACTGTTCATCTGCGGCGGGGCGTTTTCCGGCCTTGAGAAAATCATTCGTAGCCGTGCCGAGAGTGGCGGCATTGGTTTCGTCGCTGACGTCAAGACGATTGATGAGGCGCCAAACATCGGCGAATTGCTCACCGACGTAGAGCCAGAGGACCTCATGAAGTACGGACTGATTCCCGAGTTTGTCGGCCGACTACCTGTGGTCGCCACACTGGACGAGCTCGATGAGGACGCGTTAGTCACGATACTCGTAGAGCCCCGGAATGCGCTCACCAAGCAGTACCACAAGCTCTTCGAAATGGAAGGATGCGAGCTTGAATTCAGGGAAGACGCTCTGCGCGCGGTTGCAGCTCGCGCTATGAAGCGAAAAACCGGGGCCCGGGGGCTGAGAACCATTCTCGAAAGCGTTCTTTTGGATACGATGTATGAATTGCCGGCTATGACAAATGCCACAAAGGTTGTCGTGGACGAGGGGGTTGTAACCGGTGAAACCAAGCCCTATGTTATTTACGAGTCGTCGGACGAAGCGCGTGGTCTTCTGTCCGTCGAGGATGAGCCCCGTCCGACAGGTTCCGACAGGCCATAGGTCTTTCGATTCGTACTGGTTGTTGTTGTCGCACGTGCCAGGTTCGCATACTAGGCGCGTGTAGTTTGATGCGTCCGGCCTAGATTCTCTGGGTTTTCTCCAGGGGTCCACTCGTTAATGGAGACGAAAATGTCCGAGCAATTTCAGGAAAAGGTAACGGATTTGCCCATCCTACCGCTGCGTGATGTCGTCGTATATCCGCACATGGTGATACCGCTTTTCGTCGGCAGGGAGAAGTCAATCCTTGCTTTGGACAAAGCCATGGAGATCGGCAAGCAGATTCTTCTGGTTGCACAGAAAAAGGCCGACATAGACGAACCTGAGATTGGCGACATCTATGACGTTGGCACGCTTGCAACCATTCTTCAGTTGCTGAAACTGCCCGACGGCACGGTCAAGGTTCTCGTCGAGGGCGGTTCGCGAGCGACTCTCGAAAATGTGCGTTCGGGAGAGTATTTTTCCGCCGATATTCAAAAGGTTATAGAGGCTTCGCGCGACGATACACGGGAGATGGACGGTCTCAAGCGGACCGTAGTTTCCCAGTTTGAAAGCTACGTGAAGCTGAACAAGAAGGTTCCTCCAGAGATTCTGTCGTCACTATCGAGTATCGAACAGCCAGGTCGGCTGGCCGACACTATAGCAGCGCATATGTCCTTGAAACTCGCTGAAAAGCAAAAGGTGTTGGAGATTGATGATGTCCGCCAACGCCTCGAACATGTTATGGGGTTGATAGACGCCGAAATCGACATGCTCCAAATCGAGAAACGAATTCGTGGTCGCGTCAAGCAGCAGATGGAGAAAAGCCAGCGCGAGTATTACCTCAACGAGCAAATGAAGGCCATTCAGAAAGAACTCGGAGAGATGGAAGACACGCCGAATGAGTTAACGGAGCTGGAACAGAAAATCGAGCAGGCGGGAATGCCGCGCGAGGCCCGCGAAAAGGCTACGTCTGAATTGACCAAGCTGAGGCTGATGTCTCCGATGTCTGCCGAGGCAACGGTGGTGCGAAATTATATTGACTGGCTGCTGAAAGCCCCGTGGAAGAAGCGCACCAGGATAAACCGTCAGCTTGATCAGGCTGAACGAATCCTCGAGGAGGATCATTACGGGCTGCAGAAGGTCAAGGAGCGGATTCTGGAGTACTTGGCGGTTCAGCAGCGGGTGCGACGGCTCAAAGGGCCGATTCTCTGTCTTGTTGGACCTCCCGGCGTCGGCAAGACCTCTCTGGGTCAAAGTATAGCTAGAGCGACCAACCGGAAATTTGTCCGGATGTCCCTGGGGGGCGTCCGGGATGAAGCTGAAATCCGCGGGCACCGGCGCACCTATATCGGTTCGATGCCAGGCAAGATTATTCAAAACCTGGGCAAAGTCGGGGTTCGCAACCCTTTGTATCTGCTCGACGAGGTCGACAAGATGTCCATGGATTTTCGCGGCGATCCGTCATCGGCCTTATTGGAGGTCCTGGATCCCGAACAGAACTCCAGCTTTAACGATCACTATCTAGAAGTCGATTTCGATCTTTCCGACGTCATGTTCGTTTGCACGGCAAACACATTGAACATACCACCTCCGCTGCTAGACCGAATGGAGGTTATTCGCATCCCCGGTTACACGGAAGATGAAAAACTGAATATCGCTCGCAACTATCTGGTACCAAAGCAGTTACGTGAGAATGGCCTGAAACCGGCGGAGTTGGCGATATCGGATTCAGCGGTGCGCAATGTGGTGCGGTACTACACGCGAGAAGCAGGGGTTCGAAACCTGGAACGCGAGTTGGCGAAAATTTGCCGCAAAGTTGTGAAGAGCCTTTTGCTCCAACCCAAGGACCGTCAGACGCATATAGTTCCTAAAAGCTTGCAGAAATATCTGGGCGTAAGACGCCATAGGTATGGACTGGCCGAAGAAAACGATCAGGTTGGCCAGGTAACCGGTCTGGCGTGGACCGAGGTCGGTGGTGAACTGCTGACTATCGAGGCGATGGTCGTACCCGGTAAGGGGAAGCTCATGCATACAGGGCAACTCGGCGAGGTCATGCAAGAATCGATCCAGGCGGCTACGACAGTCGTCCGCAGCCGTGCCAGGGTACTGGGGATAGACGAGGATTTTCACCAGAAACTGGATATTCACGTCCACGTGCCCGAGGGCGCCACCCCCAAGGATGGCCCCAGCGCGGGCGTCGGCATGTGCGCGGCGCTGGTTTCCGCGGTGACCAATATTCCGGTCAAAGCGAATGTAGCCATGACTGGCGAGATCACGCTCCGCGGTGAAGTTTTGCCCATAGGTGGGCTAAAAGAGAAGCTGTTGGCAGCACACAGGGGGGGTATCGGCACTGTCCTGATACCCCAGGAAAACGAGAAGGAGCTGACAGAAATTCCGAAGAACATCAAAGAGAAGTTAAAGATAGTTCCCGTAAGGTGGATAGATGAAGTTTTGGAACTTTCGCTGCAACATATGCCGGTTCCAAAACCCGAAGTTGCTGGCTCGGCCGAGGACAAAAAGAAGGGTCCGGCTGCGGAAAGCACCGACAAGGGAGTTCGACCGCACTAGGGTTTCCGCGATAGTCAAGTAAAAGTTTTGTTGACAGCGCTTTTTGAGCCTTGGTATAAGGTTTCCGTAGTCGCTGGCGTTCTTCTTGCAAAACACTTCAATTGCCGAC
>JAUWKW010000272.1 GCA_030614035.1 Chromatiales bacterium
GACAACCATTGTTGTAAGCGTGCGCAGCAAGTCGAAACCGGCCGGGCGGCAGTGTGATATAACGCTCCATGAGGCCGTAGGGAATTTCGAGCCGCCGGATTACGCATTGTTTCGCCTCTTTCGGCAGGCACCGCCGTGCAGAAAGCCGCAGGGCGGACGGCTCGAGTCGTATTTCGAGATCATCGCGATTGACGTCCGGGACGGCCACTCGTATCAACAGTTCTGAATCACTCTCAAAGACGTCGATCGGCGGCTCCCATGCCGGTAGCTGTCCGACCTGGCCGAGACGAAAGAACTGACGCTGCAGACGATCGGCACGCTCAAGCGATTCACAAGCCTTGTTCCACATCAGGTTGATCGAGCGAATCGAATTCATAAGCGTCTATACCATTGCGATTAAAGCCAACTCCACAGATTGTCCATGCACACACGTCGTATGAAACTCTAATATACGGACGATTAAATACGTATCCGTACAATCCGAAGCTGCCAAATCGATGCCAGAACCAAAAGAAGAGCCACGTGAGTTTCGGCGCATTCCCGTTATGTAATTTGCTAATGAACGCCCACTGATGAAATTCACGTAGGCAATTCTCCGTATCGCTCAAGTTAGTTGCGTGTGCTAGTTTCTCCTCGATCAATCATTACCAGGGAGAAGCAAATGACCGTGGCACGGGTTTCAGAAATCATCGCTGCGTCGCCGACCAGCTTCGATGATGCAATAAAAGCTGGAATTGCGAGAGCTGCCAAGACCCTCAAGAATGTGAAAGGTGCCTGGGTTCAGGATCAGGAAATCGTCCTTGATGACGGTTCTATCAAAGAATACCGGGTGCACCTTAAGGTGACTTTCGTACTGTACGATTAAAGTACTCGCGGACCAAGCTCACTTGATTAGTTGTCGCCGATCATGAGGGGCAACATTCATCGGGTGACCGGAAAAATGTAATTGCAGTCCATTACGTGTGTGATGGTTGCCCGATCGTATTCATCTCCCGTACGAGAGGATTCGAAGAACTCATTGATTGCATGCACACGCTCGCGCATCTCGCCAAAGCCTTGCAATCCGATCGTTACACCGAAGTTGGTAGGCGCTAATTTCATATCGGGTAGCTAGGGATCGCACCGGGTTGAGAAGCAGACGATGGCAGGTGAGCGGGACAATAGATCAGGTCGCGGCACAATGCTAGCGAGTCAGCTGCTTGAGATCATCCGGGCGCTGACCTTGGAGTTGCAACCGGGCCAGTCCCATATTCAGATCGGGATAGACACCGATCTGGATCGGCAATTGGGTTTCGATAGTCTGTCCCGGGTCGAGCTTCTGTTGCGCATCGAGCGCGAGCTGGAGGTCCGTCTGCCAGAGCGCGTGTTCAGTACGGCTGAAACGCCCCGGGATCTGCTTCAGGCGGTGCTAGCGGCGCGCTCGGCGGATCACGAGGCGCCCGTACCGGTCGAGTTCGATCAAACGGCGCTGGGAGCGGCCGGTGCGGTGCCTGCACATGCCGACACACTGATCAGTGTGCTGGCTTGGCGCGCGCAGCAGCAGCCCAGTCGCACCCACGTTCTTCTGTACGAGACCGATGCCGAAGCGCCGAGCAGCATCACATATGCAGACCTGCAGTCAGGGGCGCAGAGGTTAGCGTCGGGCCTGGTTTGCCAGGGCCTTGAGCCGACGCAAGCGGTCGCAATTATGCTGCCCACCGGCAAGAAATATCTCGAAAGCTTCTTCGGCGTTCTACTGGCTGGCGGGATTCCGGTGCCCATATACCCACCAGTCCGCCTATCTCAGCTGGAGGATCACCTGCGCCGGCACGCCAAGATACTCACCAACGCCGGTGCCACGACCTTGATCACCGTTCCGGAAGCCCAGGCCGTAGGCCGAACGCTGAAGAGCCATGTGGAACGATTGCGGTGCGTGATCACCCCGGAGGCGCTGTTGGCCAGCGCCGGGTCGTATACCCCGGTCTCGGTGTGCGCTGATGATGTGGCGCTGCTGCAATACACGTCTGGCAGCACGGGGCAGCCAAAAGGCGTGGTTCTTACCCACGCCAACCTGCTCGCCAACATCCGCGCTATGGGCGAGTGGGTTGACGCCGGACCCGATGACGTTTTCGTCAGCTGGCTGCCCCTGTATCACGACATGGGGCTGACTGGTGCCTGGCTTGGCAGTCTCTACTACGCAATGCCGGCGGTGCTGATGCCGCCGGTTGCATTCATGGCGCGACCATGGCGCTGGCTTTGGGCGATTCACAATCACCGTGGCACCATCTCCGCGGCCCCGAACTTCGCATATGAGCTGTGCCTCAGCAAGTCACCGGATGCCGAACTCGAGGGCCTCGATCTAAGCTCCTGGCGGCTGGCGTTCAACGGCGCGGAGCCGGTCAGTCCGCAGACAATCCGTCGCTTCAGTGAGCGCTTTGCGCGCCACGGATTCGAACCGGTTGCCATGAGCCCCGTTTACGGCCTGGCGGAATCTGCGGTCGGCCTGGCATTCCCGCCTTTGCACCGAGGTCCCCTCATCGATCGCGTGCAGCGCGACGCATTCGAGCGAACGGGTCGAGCTTTGCCGGCGGCAGCGGATGAAGCAGGGTTGGAATTTGTTGCCTGCGGACAGCCGCTTGCCGGCTATGAGATACGCATCGTCGATCAGGCTGGTCGAGAGGTGTCCGAACGGGAGGAGGGGCGCCTGGAATTTCGCGGACCCTCGGCCACCAGCGGCTACTTCCG
>JAUWKW010000182.1 GCA_030614035.1 Chromatiales bacterium
CAGTCTCCCACGTGCGGATCAATCTGCACCCGGACGGCGGCGTGTCCCGGGTGCGGATTCACGGAACCGTCGCCCGGACCTGAACTCCGGCAGTTTCGCATGCCCGCTACCCAACTCGAAATCACCGACCTGAACGCCGACTCATTCGCTGAGTTCGGTGACGTGGTTCAGGCAGACGGCGCGTTCGAGACGATCAACGCCGGCACGACCAGGCGCTTCGCCGACCTTGCATCGATCGACGTAACGGCCGAAGGCGGCCGGGTCCAGGTCAATATCTATCGGACGACGCCGGTGGTCATGCCCTTCACAATACGCATGCTCGAACGGCACCCGCTGTCGAGCCAGCTGTTCATTCCCCTGGAACGAAAACCTTTCCTCGTCGTCGTCGCACCGCCAGGTGCTTCGGTCGATCCCGGCAAGGTTCGCGGCTTCGTGACAAACGGATGCCAGGGTGTCAACTATGCTCCAGGTACCTGGCACCACCCGGTGCTGGCGCTGGACAGCGAGTCAGACTTTCTCGTGGTGGATCGGGCCGGACCAGGTAAGAACTGCGATGAACTGTTCTTCGATCCGTCAGTGCAACCCGTCATCACACCCGACGTCAGTTGGAGTGAGTAGGCCGGGAGCCGCCTGCGGACAATTTACTGCAGCGGCGCTCCGCCGGCATACCAGGCGCCGATGATCCGGCGTTCCTCCTCGGTCATTTCGGTCAGGTTCGCCAATGGCATCGTCGGGTTAACGACCGTGCGATCGTAGATTCGCTGCGCCCAAGCCCCGATATCCTGCTCGGTGTCAAATATCACACCTGCGGCCGGTACCGGCGCGGTCACGTGAGTGGGGGTCGATGAGTGGCAGGTCGCGCAGCGCTGCTGAATGATGCGGCGCACTTCAGTGAATGCCGGTACTTCATCGCCAGTCGTGCCCACCGGTCCCCTGGGCAGTATCGCGGCTGCCAGGACGAAGCTGATGACGAGCACGCCAATTGGGATCGCCACCACATGCCGGCCCTGGTTGCGCAGGTTGAAATAATGACGAACCAGTGCGCCGCCCAGGAAGATGACAAACAGCACCACCCAGTTGTAGGCGTGCCCGTAGGTCATTGGGAAGTGGGGGCTGATCATCACGAAAACGACCGGCAGGGTCAGGTAGTTGTTGTGCACCGAACGCCGTTTCGCCTTCGCGCCGAGGGCCGCATCCGGTTGCTCGCCGGCCAGTTTCGCGGCAACCAGCTTCCGCTGGGAGGGAATAATGACCATCAGGACATTTGCCGCCATGATCGTTCCCAGCATGGCGCCTACCTGCATGAACATTCCCCGCCCCGTGAACACCTGGCTCAGCACCCAGAAGAGGAGCAGCAGGGCGACGCAGCTCAGTAAAGTGAAACTGCGTTCGCTGATCTTCAGCGCGCAGAGTGCGGCGTAGACGCCAAATCCGACCAGCAGTAATCCGAGGCTGATCCCGACCGCCGCTTGTGGACTGATATCGGCGATACGCGGATCGACCAGCATAGACCGAGCGTTCATGTAATACACAACGACAAAAAGCAGGAAGCCGGTGATCCAGGTGAAGTAGGCCTCCCATTTGAACCAATGCAGAGGCTCCGGCAGTTCGCCCGGTGCGATCTTGTATTTTTGGGCGTGATAGAAACCGCCGCCGTGAACCGCCCACAAGTCTCCGGCCACGTCGTCGTTTTCCGGGTCCCTGGGCGGAACGTTCAGCCGCATGTCCAACCAGATGAAATAAAACGACGACCCAATCCAGGCGATACCGGTGATGATGTGCGCCCAGCGCAATACCAGGTCCAGCCAGCCGATGATGTAGATGGCGAGCGCCAATGGTTGCTCAATTGCTCCGGCGCGCGGATGCGCGGGAACGGTTTTGTAATCCAACGGCCTCCAGCGCGGAGAGTATCCGTTCGGGAGTTGCCGGGGCGTCTAATTGCACCTGCTGATCACCCGCGGTCGCAGCGATCGCATCCCGGATGGCATGGAACACCGACATGGACAGCATCAGCGGCGGTTCGCCAACTGCCTTGGACCGGTAAATGGTCTGTTCTTTATTACGGCTCCAGTGTACGAGCTTGACCGTAAATTCCGTTGGCCAGTCGTAGGACGTCGGTATTTTGTACGTCGACGGCGCGTGGCTCATCAGCATGCCGTCGTCGCGCCACCACAATTCCTCGCTGGTCAGCCAGCCAACGCCCTGGATAAAACCGCCTTCGACCTGGCCCAGGTCGATAGCCGGGTTCAGCGACTCGCCGACGTCGTGCAGGATATCCACCCGCAGCAGCCGGGATTCGCCGGTCAAAGTATCGATGACGACCTCCGAGGCCGCGGCGCCATAAGCGAAATAGAAAAACGGTCGACCGGTCAGAGTTTTGGGGTCGTAGTTAATCTTCGGCGTGCGGTAATAGCCGGTGGCCGACAGCGAGACCCGGCCGGTGTGGGCTTCCCGAACCAGCTCCGCGAAAGTTAGCCGCGTTTTGCTGCCGATGGTCACCGTGCCAGCATCGAAGATCACCGCAGCTCGATCAACGCCATATTTCTCGGCTGCAAACGCAATCAGACGATCCCGAATTGTGACCGCGGCCGCCTGGGCAGCCATGCCATTCAGGTCGCTGCCCGATGAAGCCGCCGTCGCGGAGGTATTCGGCACCTTGCTGGTATCCGTCGCGGTGCAACGGATGCGGTCGAGACCTACCTGGAATTCTTCGGCAACGACCTGGGCGACCTTCGTGTGTAAGCCCTGACCCATCTCGGTGCCGCCATGATTCAGCAGGATGGTGCCGTCGGTGTAGACGTGAATCAATGCCCCGGCCTGGTTTAAATGCGTCGACATGAATGAGATGCCAAATTTCACCGGCGTCAGTGCGATGCCTCGCTTGAGTATGTCGTTCCGCGCGTTGAATTCCGCAATCGCCTTCCGACGCTCCCGATAACCGGTGGCGGTTTCAACCTCGTCGACGATGCGTTCGATGATGTTGTCCTCAACGGTCATGCCGTAGGGCGTGACGTTCCGGGAATCCTGGCCATAGAAATTCGCCCGGCGCACCTCCAGTGGGTCCTTGCCGAGGTACCGGGCGATATCGTCTATCAGGCATTCGATCAGCAGCATGCCCTGAGGGCCGCCGAATCCCCGGAATGCCGTGTGGGATTGCGTATTCGTCTTGCAGCGATACGACACGATTTCCACGTCCGACAAGTAATAGCAATTGTCGGCATGGCAAATCGCACGCGCATTAATCGCGTCGGACAGGTCCACCGAACGTCCGCAATTCGATGCAAGCGTCAGGCGCGCTCCCTCGATGTGCCCCGCGTCATCGAAGCCGACCTCATAGGACACCTGGAATGGGTGCCGCTTGCCGGTAATGTGCATGTCGTCGTCCCGATCAAGGTTCAGCTTGACCGGCAGCCTGGTCTTCCATGCACCGAGGGCGGCAACGCATGCGATCAGCGCTGCCTGGGTTTCCTTGCCGCCAAACCCGCCTCCCATGCGGCGGCATTGGACGAGGACGTCCGTCGCCTTAAGGCACAGCGCATCGGCGACGAGTCGCTGAACCTCGCTGATGTGCTGGGTGGAACTGTGCACCACCATCGTGTCGTCCTCGCCGGGCTCGGCGAGCGCAACCTGGCCTTCCAGGTAGAAATGATCCTGACCGCCGCTGGACAGGCCGCCGCTAAGCCGGTGACCGGCCGATTTGATCCTGGCGGTGGGCTCGCCCCGTGCCAATGTCCTGGTTGGAAGCACGAAGGACTGCTGCGCCAGCGCGGTATCGATGTCGAGCACTGGCTCCAGATCGATGTACTCCACCGACGCCAGTCTCGCCGCGCGCCGGGCCGCCTCTTGCGTCGTGGCCAAAACAGCGAACAGCGACTGGCCGACGTACTCCACGAGCTCTGCAGCGAATATCGGGTCATCGTGCACGACGGGTCCGTGATTGTTGTCCCCGGGAATGTCGGCCGCGCTCAGTATCGCGACTACGCCCGGCACGGCTTCGACCCGGCTCAGGTCCAGGCGCTGTATCCGGGCGTGGGCCCGCGCGCT
>JAUWKW010000278.1 GCA_030614035.1 Chromatiales bacterium
TGCTGGCCGGTGATGACGGTGGCAGCAACACCGATCCGTATGCGGAAGGGCCGACTGAGGACAATGAGTGGATCGTGAGTGGGCCGCATCTGATGGTGATCGTGCCCGATCTCGCACTGTTGGAGGGCATTCCAACGGATCCGAAAAGTGGTGGCCCGTTCATCATGTGGATGGGCACGCCGTATGCGCACATCATGGTGCCGGGGGGCGACTGACACCGTTTGTAAGGCCCCTCGCGACGGGGTTGCCTTGCGCCAACGACACGCGAAAAAGGTGCCGAATAGGAACGGTGCCGGTTTTATTTTCTGGCCGCTGAAATAAATTCGGCACCTTTATACCTTATTGCAGGTGGACCGGCACCACTTCGACGCCGCCGAGGATCTTCGCATGCCGTTGATCCGCAGCCGTATATGTCTTGCCAATGGCCTGCTCGCTGTTGACCGCGCGGTAGACGAGTTCGCCGAGGTCCATGCGGGTGATTGGCCCGGCGGCCAGCGGGTGCTCGATCAGAATGCCGTGTCCGGTCGACCGCCGCCGCAATGCCGTCAGGCGGCCCGGACGGATGATGGTCCACGCGAGTCCGGAGTTCCTGAGATACGTCTCGGCTTTGCTCTTCTCGCGTATCGTGTGGCGTAAAATGACTACTCTCGGAAACCATACCAGTGCTTTGTAGCTTTCGTTACAACCGACCGATGTGACGAGCACGAAGCGCCGCGCACCGGCGGCCGTCGCCGCATCAATCACATTGATATTTCCCTGCGAATCGACGATTGTCGATTTCCTGTTCGGCATCCCGCCGAGCAAACTCACGACGGTGAACTGCTCCCCGAGGTCTCGGATCGCGTTGAGCAGCTGTTCCGGTTCCAGTGCATCGGCCTCGCGGCAGTCGACATCGAGTGCTTCGAGCTTCGAACGGTCGCTGCCGGCCCTGACGCCCGCTACGACGCGCACCTGATCTCCGCGCAGGCGCCGGCAAAGTTCCAGGCCCCCCTCCGACGTGGCGCCGAATATGAATACCGTTGACGATGACATGGCCGTCTCTCCTATTTAGCAGCTCAGCCAGGCAATGTAGGTGTCGATTCTAGCTTATGGTCGATAAGCTATTAAGCTTACGTCGGCAGCGCTGTTGGAGCAGCGACCTATGGACATCGAAATCATTCTCGAACCGGATATCACTCCCCAGCAACTGGCAGAGATCGCCGTTGCGGCGGAGGGCTATGGGATCAGGGCACTGTGGGCGTCGAATTACCATCAACACTGGGATGCATTTCTCAGCCTGGTCCCGGCGGCACAGGCTACCCGCAAGATACTGCTGGGCCCGCTGGCTGTGAGTCCTTACGAAATGCATCCGCTGAAGCTGGCCAACGCGCTGCTGACCCTGAATGAACTCAGCAACGGGCGGGCCCGGCTTGCGGTCGGCGGCGGTGGTTCGGTACTGCGTTGGATCAAACACGATATCAATGCCAAAGAACTGCGCATCGTTCGCGGCGTGCGCGAAGCCGTCGAAATCATACGGGGCGCGGCATCCGGCAAGTTTAATGACGCCTACCCGGGTGAAATTTTTGAAGTCACCCGGCCGTACCGGATGAGCTGGGTCAAATCTTCACCGGCAAACGTCTTCACCTGCTCCACCGAGCCGCAGATGTTACGCATGGGCGCGCGCGTGGCCGACGGTCTGCAGATGAGTGATGTGGCCCTGCCAATGCTGGACCAAGCGATGAAAAACGTTCACCTTGGGCTCGAGCAGCGCGAACTTCCCGTCGGCGATTTCCGCATCGGTAATTTCTGGGCGTGGCATATCAAGGCAGACCGGGAGGCCTCGATGTACGAGGCGCGCCGCGAGCTGATTTGGCGCGGCTCGCTGCTGCCGCCATTTTCGCTGTCACCGTTTCTCGACGATGACGACGAGCGCCTGGTGATCGACCACTGGGACTCTTTCATGAAATCCTACTGGACCCGTAGCGGCAACATCGAGGGTGTGCCCGACGTGATCGTCAATCATCTGATCGCCGAACTGTCGTCCGCCGGTACTATCGGCGATCTCGAGACGGAACTCGAGCGCTACCGGCAATTCGAAGCCACCGGCCTGACGGACCTGGCACTTCGGCTGTTCGATGATCCGATGGCGGGGCTGAAACTCATCGGAGAACACGTGGTGCCGGCGTTCGGCTGAAACATTGGTCCGTGCGGGCCGGTATTTCTGGTGCCGCAGCGCAAAGTCGACAGACGGCTTTGGTAGCGGTAGGTATAAATACGTATAAGCAAGACATGGTGGTAGGTTTATTTTCTGAAGTAGGTTCGTCACCTCGTTCCAGACAGGTGGTACGTATGAAACATGCTTTGCTAATTCTGGTGGTGGGACTCACCAGCCTCGGGTTTTTCGGCAACGGTCGGGCACAGGAAATCGGCCGCACGGTCGTCGTCAGCGAAGCGATGAACAGCGATCTCTATGCCGCCGGGCGGGAGGTCGAGATACAGGAAGCAGTCACGGGCGATGCAGTGGTTGCCGGCCGCAGTGTCGTGATCGCCGGCGATGTCAGTGAGGATGTGATTGCCGCCGGCCGCACCGTGACCGTTACCGGCAAGGTTGCGGATGATGTTCGCCTTGCCGGTCGAGCGGTGACACTGGCCGGCACGGTTTCGGGGCATGCCGTCATGGCTGGT
>JAUWKW010000015.1 GCA_030614035.1 Chromatiales bacterium
GCCCGGGCGCGGCACCGGGCTGCCACTGGGTAGCCGAGACGGGTGCCTCGCTTACCCGCAGCTCGCCCCCCCGGCGGGGCCGCACGCTTAATCTCGCTGTGCCCTCCCTGGCGCCGCTCGAATCGGCGTCCACTCGCCGGGCGTCCATACCCGTCTCGCTCCCGACGACGCTCACGGCCCCTCCGGGCTGCCTTGCCGCGGGGGCCCGGGGGGCGTCCGAGCGTCGTCGCCGGCTGGCGCGCCAGGGATGTGAGAGCCCGTCGGCGCCGCTCTGCCCGTAGCCCGGGCCGGCGGAGGGTAGTTAAGCGTGGCTGCCCTTCGGTCGCCCGCGCCTAGGTGGCAACCGGCCGCGATCGCTTCGTCTGACCGACACGGGCTCCCATGATCGCGACGGCTAGTGCAATGAGGAAGGGCATGGCACGCTCGGCAATATCACCGGGGGTATCCGGAAACCAATGCAGAATCGCGGTAAGCCCGAAGCCGAGTAACAGACTGGCAATCGCGTATCTGCCATTGACCCGGAATCCGCAGACTCGCACGATCAGCAACGGAGCGAAGGCCGAACCGACGCCATGCCAGGCGAACAGCACCCGCTCAAAAATCGTTTGCGGGGCGAATATTGCGATCAGGCACGAAAGCAGCGTAACCAGCGTGACGACCACTCTTGACGTGGTCAATACTTGGCTATGCCGTCGGCTCTTCTCAAGGTTCCAGTCGCGCGAAATCGATGACGCTGCGACCAGCAACTGGCTGTCCGCGGTCGACATGATGGCGGACAAGACTCCTGCGGTCATCAGGCCCGCAAGAACCGGCGGCAGCATTTGCCGGCTCATCACAAATAGCACCTGTTCGGGGTTAGCGATTCCCGCGGTCAGTGAACGGGCACAAAGCCCCAGGGTAAGCATCCCTGACAGCACGATGATCATCCAGCCGATCGCGATATAGCGGCCTCGGCGAAGGCTGTCCATGTCCCGCAACGCCATAAATCGATTCATAACATGCGGCTGACCGGGATAGCCGGCGCCGATACTGAGCATCCCGATGACAAAGCCCGCGGCCATGATGCCTTCATTAGGCCCGAACAGGCCGCGTTCAGCCGCCGTGCCTGTGGACTGCAATTGTGTCCAGATCTCACCATAACCGCCGACGGCGGCGACGCATATCAGCGGGAGTACCACCGCGACGAATAACATCAGCAATGCCTGTACGGTATCCGTCAGCGAAACAGCCCAGAATCCGCCGAGTAGTGTGTACAGCAAAACGATCGCGGCGCCGATACCGATGCTGATGGCCGGCGGAAGACCAAAGGTACTGCTAAACGCCAGTGCGGCCCCCTGAAACTGGGCGGCTACGTAAAATACAAAGCAAACCAAAATGATGAGCGAAGCGGTCCGAATAACCGCGTTCTTCCCGGCAACTTCGTAGTCCCCGAACATCAATTCGGACAGCGTAACCGCGCCGCTTTGCTGCGCCAGCCGCCACAACTTCGGCCCGACCCACAGCCAGGCAATAAGGTAACCAAGCAACGCAGAGGGCAGCAACCAGATAGCAGACAAGCCCCAGGTATAGGCCGCACCGCTAACCCCGAGCAAGAACCAGGCCGATGAAGAACTGGCGGACGCGCTCAAAGCGGCCATCCACGGCCCGAGCCGGCGGCCCGCAAGGAAAAAGTCCTGCTGGTTGCGCGTGCGCCGCGATGCCCAAAGACCAATTGCGATCATGCCGACCACGTAACCGGCCAGCGTGACGGACAGCCACTGCGTTTCAGTCATGATGTTTGTTACGGTCGAATCCCCGCGTCATTCTCACCAGTCTGACAGCATATGCAATATCGACTTGGAGAATTTGCCTGGGTGCACCGGCAGCTCCGGCGACCGAAAATCCGACCGTTGACACTCGCCAGACTATTTCTCGTCCGGTGAAACGTAGACTTGAGTATCTGGGTGGAATGCTACCCACGCAAACCAGAATAGAGTAACGGATGGCCATTCCCTTCCAGACGCGTCAAACACGTCAGCGGATGCCGAGCTTTTATCGTATTGCACCGTCAGCCGGCGCCCGGCAAACGAATCGTCAATACTCGTCTTAGCGTCCGGCAGTTCATTCAGCGGGTACGCCTTGAACCGGCCTTCAAAGCTAATTCCTACGACCATGCTTTTTGATTTAAAGCGCCGGTCTTTAGCCACAACCGGAAACCATAGCCTGCCGGAACGGCGATATTCTGTGTAAGGATCGCGGTCATAGTTGCGGCCGTACCCTGTTTCCGGCGAGAGAACCTTCGTGCCAGGATACCGCTGACGCCAGATCTCCCAATTGGTATTGCTGATCGGAATGGCTTCGAGACTCGCACCTCTGGCGGGGCCGCTGATAGCTTTACCGAGGATTTGCGACCACAGCGACTCCGTCTTGCGGTCATACATCAGCACGTCGCTGTTATAAAGCAGCCCGGAGACTCCAAAGCCACCGCGCTCGACATCAACCGCGAAAGCGATGCCGGACCCGCACAACGGACAAAAGCTCACGACCACTCCGGCGCCGTTGAAATCATCATTGACGATTTCATGGTAGTTCATGATCTTGATTGGGAACGCCTTGGCTTCGCCGTTCCGGTGCACACCCAGGACCCGGTCACTGTCCAACAGGAAATCGGCGGAAGACGCGTCGACAAATTTAGGCGTATACAGGGCAGGGATGCCGTCGCGCGGTACGCCCCCGTTGTGGATCTGATCGACCGGGACCAGCGCATTCTCCAGGTTGAATCCGTTCATTTTCTCTGTAGCGGAGACTGCTGACGGCAAACTCTGCAGCAGGCAGGCGATCGCGAAAGCATAGGATAACGGTCGCATATATTCTATTTCGGTCAGGGCCTAGGTACTCCTTTGACGCTGCGAATCGCAAAAGGTTTACCCCAATGAACGCGTGCTTGAATACAATCACCCTACCCAATTCATTGCCTTGTTAATGGGATCTCCATATGGCCGATAAGGGATGGCAATTCTGGGTCGATCGCGGCGGTACATTCACCGACGTCATTGGCCTTTCGCCGTCCGGTGCGACCATTGTCCAAAAGCTGCTATCCGTGGCCCACGAACGCTATGCCGATGCTGCGGTAGAAGGTATCTGCAGAATCCTGGGCGAACACGAGTCGCCCCAACAGATTGACACCGTCAAGATGGGCACGACCGTGGCGACCAACGCTTTACTCGAGCGGGCAGGCTTGCCCACCGCGCTGATTACAACCCGGGGCTTTGCCGATGCGTTGCGCATCGGCTATCAGAATCGGCCGGATATATTCGCTCTCAACATTCAACTGCCTTCGCCGCTCTACTCGGCTGTCGCCGAAGCTGATGAACGCGTCGACGCCCATGGCAAAATCCTGACCGCACTTGACCGTGACGGTATCCATGTTGCTTTACAGGAACTGCGAGAGCAGGGAATCAAATCCATCGCGGTGTGCTTTCTGCATGCGTACCGGTTCAGTGACCATGAACGACAGGTTGGGCAAATCGCAGCTGATCTGGGGTTCGAGCAAATTTCGATGTCCCACGAGGTCAGCCCGCTGATGAAGCTGGTTAGCCGCGGCGACACAACGGTCGCTGACGCATACCTGTCTCCCATACTGCAACAGTACGTCCACCAATTTCAGCACGAGCTCGGTAAGGCAAACATCGACTGCGATGAAATTCTTTTCATGCAAAGTAATGGAGGGCTGGTCGAGGCGCGGCGCTTTCGTGGCAAGGACGGTGTCCTGTCCGGACCCGCCGGTGGCGTCGTCGGAATGGCAGTTCAGGGCCAGCGTGCCGGTCTGCACCAGCTCATTGGCTTTGACATGGGTGGCACATCAACGGACGTCTCACTGTTTTCTGAGACCTATGAATTTGTTGATTGCACCGAAATCGGTGGGGTAAGACTCCGCTCGCCGATGCTACGTGTACACACCATTGCGGCCGGTGGGAGTTCGATTCTTGGTTTCAACGCCGGCCGCTATCAGGTCGGTCCGCAGTCGGCAGGGGCAGATCCTGGACCTGCCAGTTATCGTCGCGGAGGTCCACTAACCCTGACTGATGCGAATGTTTTGCTGGGCCGGATCCTGCCGGATTATTTCCCCAAGGTATTTGGCCCGGTCGGTGACCAGACGCTCGACAGCAGGAGCGTCGCCGACCTGTTTGACCAGCTAGCCGATGATATCGGGCGGCAAACAGATAAGAACGTGTCAGTGGCCTGCGTTGCCGAGGGCTTTATTCGGGTTGCCGTTGAAAACATGGCAAACGCGATCAAAAAAGTATCAGTGCAGCGTGGCCATGACCCGGGTAATTTTACGCTCTGCTGCTTTGGCGGCGCAGGCGGTCAACACGCCTGTCAGGTCGCTGATCGATTGGGAATAAAAAGCATCATGATCGATCCGCTCGCGGGAGTATTATCGGCATACGGAATTGGCGTCGCTCCAATCCGCGCCTACCGACAACAGACGGTCGAGAAGCGCGTGAGCCATTCAACCACCGGGGAACTGCAGCCAACAGTCAAGGTGCTTGAATCGGCGTGCTTTGACGAGGTCGAATCGCAGGGAATCGATGCCAAGCAAATCGTCGCCCGTACCATTGTGCAGGTGAAGATTGCCGGAACTGATTCCACTGTAGCGATACCCTGGGGCAAGCACGGCGACATCGTACGGCAGTTTGTTCTGATACATGAACAGCGCTACGGGTTCTCTCCGCATGAGCCCGATTTGATCATCGAGTCGCTGCGCGTCGAGGCAACCGGTGAAACTGGAGCGCCGCTTGCTGCCGAAAACGTAAATCGGCCGAATACCCCAGCTGCGTGCAGCAAGGGCAAAGTAAGAGCCTTTTTCAACACCGGATGGCACCAAACACCCGTGTTTAAACGCGAAGATCTTTCGCCCGGGTTTTCGCTATCCGGACCCGGAATCATTGTTGAATCGACCGGGACAATCGTCGTCGAACCAGGCTGGACCGCCGAGGTCAGCGCTAATTTACAGATATTGCTCACAAGAAATGAACCGCTGGCCATATCCGAGACTGTTGGCATCGAGGCGGACCCGATTATGCTCGAGGTGTTCAGTCAGCATTTCATGCACATTGCTGAACAAATGGGCGTCGTTCTGGAAAGCACAGCACACTCGGTCAATATCAAAGAGCGACTTGATTTCTCATGCGCGCTATTCGATCAGCAAGGACAACTGATCGCCACCGCACCACATATGCCGGTGCACCTTGGATCCATGGACGACAGCGTACAGACTGTACTACGCACGAATCGGGAGCGGCTGATCGCGGGTGATGTATTCGTTTCCAACGCCCCCTACAACGGCGGCACGCATTTGCCCGACATTACCGTGATAACGCCAGTACTTGACGCAAAACAGCGCTCGATTATTTTTTTGTTGGCTTCGCGGGCGCACCACGCTGACGTGGGGGGCATCTCACCAGGCTCTATGCCTCCGGACAGTGTTCATATTGGCGAGGAAGGCATACTCCTCGACAATATTCCGCTGGTGGGCGATGGCCAGTTCCGGGAGCAGCATCTGCGGCACACATTTTCGGCTGGCGATTATCCGGCGCGCCAACCGTCACAGAATATCGCCGATCTTAAAGCACAAATCGCCGCAAACCAGCGCGGTAGCCAACTATTGTTTGAGATGGTAGCCCGCTACGGCCTAAATACTGTGAAAGCATATATGTCGCACGTGCAGGACAACGCCGAAGAGTCCGTGCGCGCAGCGATCGAACGCTTGCACGATGGAACATTTGAATACGAAATGGACCCGGGCCACTGGATCAGGGTCAAAATCACGCTGGATGGCAACAGTCGATCCGCGATTATCGACTTTACTGGCACTTCGCCGGTGTCCAGGGACAATTTCAATGCGCCTGCTTCAATATCCCGAGCAGCGGTCCTGTACGTTTTTCGAACGCTGGTTGGGTCCGACATCCCACTGAATGCTGGCTGCAGCAGGCCACTGAAGATCATCATTCCATCGGATTGTCTGCTGAATCCGCAATATCCAGCGGCGGTCGTCGCCGGTAATGTGGAAACATCTCAATGCGTAACCGATGCGCTATACGGTGCGCTGGGGATCCTCGCGGCCTCTCAGGGAACCATGAACAACCTCACATTCGGTACTGGGCACTACCAGTATTATGAAACGATTGGCGGCGGCTCGGGAGCGGGCCAAACGTTCCATGGGGCCGATGCAGTTCAGACTCACATGACCAACACCCGATTAACCGATCCAGAAGTATTAGAAGCGCGTTACCCGGTTTTGATCAGTGAGTTTTCGGTCCGTTCGAACTCGGGGGGACGTGGCGCGCATAACGGCGGCAACGGAGTCGTGCGCAAGCTGGAATTTCGCGAGGCGATGAGCGCTGCGATTCTCTCCAACCATCGGCGCGTAGCGCCGTTCGGAATTGATGACGGCGAGCCGGGTGAACTCGGCAGAAATTACATCGCCCGTCGCGACGGCACCGTTGTAGAACTCGGTTCAACGGAATGCATCGAGGTTCAAGCCGGTGATGTACTGGTGATAGAGACACCGGGTGGTGGCGGCTACGGGGCACCGGTGAGGCCGTCGTGACAATAGAAATCGCGCTGGTTCTCGGCATCCTGCTGATCGCATTGGTTCTGTTCGTCACTGAAGTATTGCGCATGGATTTGGTTGCGCTACTGGTGCTCAGCACCCTGGGAATCAGCGGCTTGGTCAGCCCTGCCCAAGCTGTTTCGGGTTTCAGCAACGCGGCAGTCATCACGGTCTGGGCAATGTTCATTCTTAGCGAAGGCCTGACCCGCACTGGGATTGCTAATATTTTGGGGCAGCAGCTGCTCAGGGTGTCCGGGCGCAGCGAAATATCGTTGATCCTGGTGGTGATGCTGACGGCGGGCGGCCTGTCAGCGTTCATGAATAACATTGGCGTAGCCGCTTTGATGTTGCCGGTGGTCGTGAACATAGCGAGGCGCACCGAGACTCCACCGTCACGCCTGTTGATGCCGCTGGCATATGGGTGCCTGCTCGGCGGACTCACCACGTTGATCGGGACCCCGCCTAATCTGCTCATTAGCGATGCACTTACGCAGAGCGGCGCGCGGGCCTTCCAATTGTTCGACTTTTCGCCGGTAGGGCTGGGTGCCGTGGCGGTTGGCACACTATTCGTGGCCTTCGTAGGTCGATTGATACTTCCGCAAAAGGACCCCAGTGGCGCCTCGAATCTGCGCAGCCAGCGCAATCTGCGAACGCTTTACGGGTTACAGGAACGCACTTTCGTTATGCGGATACCGCGGGAGTCGGTCTTGATTGGCAAAACCCTGGCCGATACCCGCATTGGGTCTGCGGTCGGGCTGATCGTCATTGCGCTGGATCGCGGCACCCGTATCGAGGCTTTGCCATCACGCCAGACGGTTCTCCAGGGCGGCGACAAAATACTTGTGCAGGGTCGCTTGGACCGCTTCGAGGAACTTCGCCGATGGAGCGAAGTGGTTATCGAACGGGAAGCACCGCTGCTGCAATCTCTGGTCAGCGACCGGATCAAGTTGGTCGAAGTCATGGTCGCAACGGACTCAGCTATGGTCAAAGAACTTCTGCATCACACAGAATTTCGCCGCCGCTTCGGGGCAAACGTTTTGGCTATTCGTCGAGATGATCTTGTTCGGCGCGTCAATATTTCGCATGTGCCGCTGCGAGGTGGCGACTTCCTATTGTTGCAGGGTAGTGAAGAATCGCTCACTAAACTCGAACGGTCGAAAGAATTCTCAGAGATCCGGCCGGTCAGCGAAGACGATTTGATGGAAACTTACCGCCTGCAGGAAAGTGTTTTCGTTATTAGGATTCCCAAGGGATCGCGCCTTGGAGGTTCGACTTTGGCGCAAAGCCGCCTCGGTGACGCGTTCGATTTCCGACTGCTCGCCACGTTTCGGGAAGGTATGCTTCAACTGATGCCGGAACCGGACGAACTGGTTCTGGGGGGAGACCTGCTACTGCTGCAGGGACGCCCCGAGGACCTCGACGAATTACGCGGTCTCCAGGAATTGGAAATCGAAAACCGCGTGTCGCCACAACTGGGAAATTTCGAATCCGACCGGCTGGCCGTTCTGGAGGCAACGCTGGCACCTCATTCGCCGCTGGCGGGAACGTCAATGACCGAAATCAATTTCCGCGAAAAGCACGGCCTGGAGTTGATCGCAGTCTGGCGCTCCGGCCGGGCGATACGGTCAGACCTGGATCGCCTGCAGCTCCAGTTCGGCGACGCCCTATTGTTGATTGGCCCCCGCAAGAAGCTGGCGGTTTTTGGCGACGACCCGGACTTTCTCGCATTGACACCGATCGGTACGAGCCCGCCAGATACTCGGCGCGCGCCTTTAGCTAGTTTGATCATGCTCGGCGTCGTCGGTTCCGTTGTGACGGGCGCGTTACGGATCGAAATAGCAGCCATTGTCGGCGCAAGCCTTATGGTTCTGACGCGCTGCCTGAATATGGAGCAGGCGTACCGCGCAATAGATTGGCGTGCAGTGTTTCTGATTGCCGGAATGCTGCCCCTTGGAATCGCCATGCAGGAAACTGGCACGGCGCAGTATCTGGCTGGTCAGGTAATGGAAGCGTTGGGAGATTTCGGGCCCTGGCCGGTGATTATGGGACTTTACATCGTAACGGCTATCGGGACGATGATCGTACCGACCGCTGCATTGGTGGTGTTAATGGCACCGATCGTTTTGTCGGCGAGCGCCGACATGGGGATCGCACCACAGACGGCCATGATGGCGATCGCAATGGCCGCCTCGGCGAGCTTTACGAGCCCGATTTCGCATCCAGCGAACATTCTGGTAATGGGACCGGGTGGCTACAGTTTTTCCGATTACCTCAAGCTTGGAATTCCACTCACGGTCATTGTATTCATCGTCGTAATGTTGCTGCTCCCCTTGTTCTGGCCGCTTCAGCCCACCGAGTTTGCGGCGAGTATCGGGTAACAATCGCGGCCGAACCGGGGTCTTTCGGAAGAACCCCAGTATAATCCGCTCCGGAAGGGCACAACTATTCGAGCAGCTGCTCAGTGAAAGAAATAACAGCAGCAGTCTCCACTTGGCGGAATTAACTTGATAAAGGAAACCACAGTCATCGTGGGTGCCGGACATGCAGCCGGCCAGGCGGTTGCTTCGCTAAGACAGGGCGGTTATAGCGGCCGTATTGTGTTGGTCGGTGACGAACCCCATGTGCCGTACCAACGCCCACCGTTATCAAAAAAGTTCCTGGCTGGTGAATTGGATCTGCATCGGCTGTACTTTAGGCCGGAAAAATTCTACCCGGATCACGATATTGATCTTCGCTTGTCAACCCGTGCCGAGGAAATTGATCGAGCTGGGCAGAATCTACTGCTAAGTGACGGCACGAACATTCACTATGACACACTGTTGCTGACGACCGGCAGTAAGGTGCGCAAGATGGACGTGCCGGGAAGTGACCTTGACGGTATTCAGTATCTGCGGAGCATCGAAGATGTGCTGTCCATACGGCAAAAATTTAGCCCAGGAGCACGCCTCGTCATCGTCGGAGCGGGCTACATTGGCCTGGAAGTGGCCGCAGTAAGCGTATCGCAAGGCATCAACGTGACTGTACTCGAAATGGAAAACCGAGTGATGAAGCGAGCCGTCGGTCCGGCGATATCCGATTTTTTTGCCGCCCTTCACCGACGCGCAGGCGTAGACCTACGATTTGGGTACCGGGTTGAGTCCTTCGAAGGCAGCAAATCAGTAAGCACCGTCGTCTGCCAGGAAAACGAGCGCTTCGAAGCAGATCTCGTGATCGTAGGTGTCGGCATCCGGCCGAGCGTGGAACTGGCAGAGCGGGCGGGACTGGCATGCGACGACGGAATCGTCGTCGATGAGTCCTGCGTAACCGAGGATCAACACATTCTGGCCGCTGGCGACTGCACTAGTCACCCGAATGCTGTCCTTGGTCGCAGGGCGAGACTCGAATCGGTGCACAGCGCTCTTGAGCAGGCCAAGATTGCGGCGGCCAAAATCTGCGGCAAGCCCCCGCCCGAAATCCATGCGCCATGGTTCTGGTCAGACCAGTACGATGTGAAATTGCAAATCGTGGGCCTGGCAGAAGGCTATGACCAGACGATCCTGCGCGGTGATCCCGAGTCTGAATCGTTCGCCGTATTCTATCTTGCCAATGGTCGATTATTGGCTGTCGACGCGGTCAATAGGCCGCGAGAATTCATGATTGCCAAAAAGTTGGTTGCCCAGGGAATTTGTTTTCGCCCCGATGACCTCGGTGACACAAACAAAGATTTCAAGCAGCTCGCTCAACAAGCGTTGGCCGCTGCAGGCGAAAAGAATTAGTTCCTCACAGCAACCCCGATCCACGGGGTCATTCAACGTTGATCTGCATGGTGACCATGCCGACCGCCCCGCTTGGGCTATTCGGCTGACTAATGTAGTCGTCCTGAAACAAGCCCGTAGCGCCTGTAAACTTTCCGCTGGAACCCAAGATTCCGCGCACGCGGCGGCCCTCCGGCCGCACCGTAACCGAATACTGTTCGCCAGTCGACAGTGGACCTTCTCCACGTAAACCCGCAATCAACACGTCTGTGATGACCGGCCAGTAATTCTCTCGCCCAACCAGGAATACACTGCCTGAATTGGGCCAGAATACGTTCCAGTAGCTGTCGATACCGAGATCGCCAACCAGCAAATCGCTCGTCTCTGCCACGGCAGTAAGCTTGGTCGCCAGCGCAGCCGTTTGCCCATCTTGATTTTTAAGCAGCAATACCGCTGCAGCCGTGTGACGTATACCGTCGCTGTAAAATTCATCGCCGCTGCCAAAAAATTTGCTGATGCCGAAAAACGATAGCGGCGTCATTGCGATGCCGCGGTATTCCGCGGCGGAATAGTCGAAAACCATCGCTCCTCGCTGAACGTTGCCACTGCGTTCAATATGAGGGTAAAAAGGGTTCAACAGAAGTAAGGCTACGGCGGAGCCGATTCCGATAAGAATTCCCAAAATTCCAACGAGGGCCTTCACTACAATTCCTTCTCCAGGCGCGTCACCAATTTGATGTGCCCGTGCATTACGCCTCCAGCGTCAATGTCTTCCACTCGCAGCGTTTCGTTATATGTACCGATCAACCCCGCAAACTCGTCTGTTCCGCGAATCAAGACCCCAGCGCCCCCCGGACCCGGTCCTGCTGTGACCTGTACTTCATTCGGCGTGGTAGTAGTGGCTTGCGCTGTTCGCCGCGCATTGATTTGGTTCAGCAGCAAAGCACCCCGGCTCGGCAGCAGCAGTATCCAGTCGCTGACCCATGCAGATCTCGGCGCCGCCCCCGGAACTCTGCCGATCATCTTACTGGCTATCCCGATAACAGTGCCCGTGCTATTCCTTAGCCGATACATTTCAGCAGTTACGCGTTCCTGACCGTCGGGTGAAAATCCTTGCCGCGGATAGGGCGCAGTACGAGCAAATTTCGGTAGCGCGATACGGTCGCTTGGTAATTCGATCGTAAAGGTTTCCTGCCTTCCCCCATTTGGCAGGGCGATGGTCTCTGATACGTATCGAATATGCGCGGGAAGAGGATAAAATCCGGCGACGACAAGCACCAGTGCAAAGGCGGACAGGAAACCCGCGAAGAAAATACTTTTCAAGGCCGAACCCACATTAGCCGGAGCGTACGCCGCGCAATATTAAACTCGGCTTCTTCGCCAAACAAGAACTACCAGCTATGCCTGACATTAGCTGAGATAATCTGCCACGAATGCATCAAACGAGACATCATCCGCGTCCTCTATGGCCCGCTGGCGCTGCAGCGACTCTGTCTGTTCTGAGCCCAGTAGCGAACGGTGGCCATTGTGCTCAGGTGCCAGGTCGAGAAAATAGTCACGGTAGTCCTGCGCAACCTGCAGTGCAAACGGTACGAAAGGCATTCCCGATTTGCCAACTTCCGCGATTAATCTAGCCGACGGCGTCCGGTCAACATTCTCTACCGCAAGCATTTGCAACCTAAGCGCGTCGACATATGGGCCCTCGGAGCCACCGTCAAGAAATTCACAGACAGAGGTCATTTGATCACAAACTTCCAACGCCCAGGTTTTCAAAGAAATCAGCGCTCCGCTGCGCCTTAGTTCGACGCCTGGCTCACGACCGCTTTTGGCCGTGGTTGCGTTATTAAATTTGCTGTCGCGCAGTTCGCTTCCCTCAATTGGTGGGCTATCGAGCAGCAGGCAGTAAATAAGAAATGTCTCCAGAAACCGGATTTGCGATTGATTGATTCCGACCGGATCAAATGGACTAACATCCAGGGCCCGCAGCTCTACGTATTCAACGCCACCGCGCTGCAAAGCGCTGGTCGGGCGCTCACCTGATCGAGCGACTCGCTTCGGACGTATCGTACTGTAGTACTCATTTTCAATTTGCAGGTGATTGGCATTGAGTTGTAGATGTAGGTCATCGCGTTTGAGACCAATATCCATGTAACCCGGGTTCGGGGTGTTGATAGCTGTAGAAAGATCCCTCACGTACTCGTCGAGGCTGTTGGCTGATACCTGCAGACTTGCCTGATTCGTATGCTGGTATCCAAGGTCACTCATACGTAGTGATGTAGCGTACCGTCCGAAATACGTATTGCTATCAAGTTCCTCCAGATTGACCTCCTTTCCGGCAATGAAACTTTTGCACACGATTGGTGATGCCCCAAACAGATACAGCAAGAGCCAATCCAACCGGCGAACATTTCGAACGAGTCCGAGATAGGCGTCGGATTTGCATTGAATCAAATCACTCGTCCATTTCTCGATTTCGCGATACGTTTCCCAAAATGAATCGGGTAACGAATAATTG
>JAUWKW010000264.1 GCA_030614035.1 Chromatiales bacterium
GATGTTGTAGCGCTCCTGGGTTGGAAACTTGAACACGCAGGTGCCCTTGGGCGGCATCGGCCCCCAACCGGTTTTAACGCAGGTGCCGGTTTGGTCGTATTCGTAATGGTGATAGATGCACTGCAGGTTGTTGCCGACGACGGTACCCTGCGCCAGGTCCATGCCGAGGTGTGCGCAATAAGGGCTCATGACGGTCGCTTCACCGTTCTCGCCGCGGAACACGACGACCCGGCCACCGAACAGTTCCCGATCGATCACTTCACCGGCTTGCACCTCATCTGACAAGCAGATCGGGTACCAGGTCTGCGAATACAGCCCGTTGTCACCCTCCTTTGGGAACGATCGGTACGGCCGCTCGACGCGCGGCTCGGCCTCGACGATCGGGGCATCGACGCGGTCTATCTTTGGATTTACGGCCATAGAAAACTCCTGCAGCGTTCTGGTTCTGACGCGTTCAGCCGTTTACTGCCATGCGTGCCGCACGTCGTCCAGCTTCAACACATCGGCAAACAACATGTCCATTGATCGCAGTGCAATCTCGTGGCGGTCGTCTTCGAATTCGGCTACGGCATCTTCGATGACGAACGTCTTATAGTCCCGTTGGCTGGCATCCCGGACCGTCGTTTCGACACAGCAATTCGTGGTCACGCCGCAAACGACCAGTTTGTCGGTCCCAAGGCCACTCAAAATCGGTTCGAGGTCAGTGGCATAGAAAGCGCTCGGGCGGTTCTTGTCGACGATGAAATCGCCATCGGCGGGTGTCAGCTCACCGACGATCTCTATGGCTTCTGAACCCGCCCTCAGCGCGCCGGCCTCGATCAGCTCAGGCATCAGCTCATGGAATATGACGCCGGCATCGGTGTAATCGGGCCGACAGACATAACGGGTATAAATAATGGGTATAGCCGCGTCCCGGGCGCAGGCGATCAACTGGCGACAGGGCTCGATTGCCCGGGCAAGATTCTCGACCGGCAGACCCACCCGGGCACAACCGCCCCCGTTGACGCAGAACGAATTCTGCATATCAATAACGATGAGGGCCGCGTTTTTCTTATCCAGCTTCATCTACGGTACCCGTGCAGCGGTTCAATCCAATGTATCCGATTCGACAGGCCAATCCAAACTGCGCGCTGCGATCGCCGGCCACAGCTTTTAGCCCGGAAACTCAGCGATCCCGGCAGTAGAACGCTGAACGCCTACATCTGCCCGGGCCACGGTTTCACCGGTTTCCATGTCGATCTTGACAATCTCGCCGGTGAAAAAACTGCCTCCGTAGACGTGCCGGTTATCCGGAGAGGCATGTATCGCGGCAAACCCAAAGGCACCGAGTTCAAACCGTTCGCCCAGTTCACCGGTCTCGGCATCGAGGACCTGGACGTGATCGCCGCGGGACAGTAGTAGCCGCTGATCGGGTGTGTACGATAGCCAGAACACCATTCTCTCCCGCATCTCTTCGCTTTCCAGAGCCAGCAAGTCGTCCATTTGCTTGTTATTGACGAGGTCATACTGCATGACCAGGTTGCCCGTTTCGGTTAAATAAATCAGTCGGGTTTCGTCGGGCGACAACACGTTGCAGGTAACACCGAGAAATACCCCCATGCTCTTGGTGATCTTGGTTTGGTACGTTTCCAGCAACCGACCGTCGGGGCCGTACCGGTAGGCATTGCCGTCACCGAGGCGGCCGTCGGGCATGCGTTTCAGTGTGGTCGTGAACAGGCCCTCCGGCAATTCGACTTCGTTAGCGTGTTCGCCAAGGATATAACTGCCGTCGCTGGCAAAACTGACATTACTGAACATGCGGTTATCGAAGTTGGTTACTTCGAGCAGTTCACCGGCCGGGCTGACTTTAATTATATTGTGACCCTCGAATGCCCAGAGCGTGCCGTCCAGGTCAAACTTAAGTCCCATGATCAAGTGCTCGGTTTCCTCGATCCACAGCTCACCTTTCTTGTTCAGATCGTTGTCGTATTGAATGATGCGACCGTCCCCGGCGTGATCGTCGTCGGGGTCATTGAGCAGGGTTGCCCCAACCAGAACGTCGCCTTTCTCGAAAGGTTTGATGTCGGATTCCTTCGCCATGTTTGTTCTCCTTGTTTCGAAAGCCCTGTCACGAATCGCGGTTGACGATTGATTCAGGCCGAAGACATCTCTTCTACAGCACTAACCGCTTCCTGTTGTGGTGGAATCAACGGTACCGTGTCGAATACCCACTGCCCCGATCTACGGCGAGCCGGGCTAGGTATCACGAATTGCTTTTTCCCGGGCGGATATTCTCGCAATTTTTCCAGATCGATGCGCCAGCCCAGCGCTTCCCATCTCATCCGGGACGCTTCCAGGTGATTCAGAATACCGTCCGGTTCGAGGAACAGAACATCGGTCGGTGAATCGGGCGGAAGCCCGGGTGCGAGCGATTCCAAAATCGCGGTATCTTGTCCGGCGATTTTCCGGTTGCGGCGGCGATCGATCCGGTCGAACAATGGTGTCTTGAAAAAATTTCGCCCACCGACACCCAGCGTACGGGTCGTGAATTCGTCAATCGGGGTCTCCCACAAATACTGGGGGATGTGGAGATTCATGTCTTTGGAGATAAAGACCGACGTATCCAGGGCGTTTGCACCCCAATAGCCACTGACGACGTAGCTGCCGCTGAATATCTTGTCGACGCCGAGGGCCTTGTTCAAAAACTTCCCCCAACCGGGAGCCGGTGGGAACTCGGCGGCGACTTCACCACCCCATTCACCTTTGGCGACCATCTCGCCCTCGGGCGCCTTGTATTCGCCGCCGGGACGGGCGGCGCCGCGGTAGCCCATGATGTCGCTGTGCACGAATTC
>JAUWKW010000242.1 GCA_030614035.1 Chromatiales bacterium
GCCATATATAAGGTGGACCAGCCGCTCAGGTTGCCTATTTTAGGGCCGAAATCCTGTCAGATGTTACCTATATATTACCTAATGGCCGTCAGCGGGCGTGAGAGAGGCGAGGCGAGGCGATTATTTGGCTTAGATATTGGCTCCCCGGGCCGGACTCGAACCAGCGACCAATTGATTAACAGTCAACCGCTCTACCAACTGAGCTACCGGGGAACTGTAAGTAACTATAGGCGGCGAGAGTCTCCTGTAAGCTTTGCGGCAAGTCAAGGCAACGACAAAGCGTCAGCCAATCCCGTCAGCCGATGAATTTGGCGATCCGCGTGATCGCTTCCTGCAACATTTCCAAGCTGGTGGCGTAAGACAAACGTACGTAACCCGGCGCACCGAAGGCAGTGCCGGGCACGATTGCAACCTCGGCTTCGTTCAGCAGCAGTTCGGCGAACGCGGTGTCGTCGGCGGCACCCTTGGCGGTTATTGCAGCCGACACATCGGGAAACGCGTAAAACGTGCCTGCACCTTCAGTGCATTGAAACCCGGGAATCGCGTTCAATGCCGCGACCACGTAGTCGTGCCGTTCCTTGAATGCCTGGTTACGCTCAGCCAGACAGCTTTGATCGCCGGTTAGTGCCGCGACGCTCGCGGCCTGCGAGATGCTGCTGGGGTTCGAGGTACTCTGGCTTTGTATTTTTTTCATGGCCTGCACGATCGCCGGTGGGCCACCGGCGTAGCCAATTCGCCATCCGGTCATCGCGTACGCCTTTGATACGCCGTTGATCGTAATCGTTCGCTCATAAAGTTCGGGACTGGCTTGCGCAAGGCTGGTAAACGGTTCATCAGCCCAATAAATGTGCTCATACATGTCATCGGTCGCGATTACGATGTCGGGATGGGCTAGCAATACCTGACCAAGCGCTTCCAGTTCTGCGCGCGTATAGGCCGCACCGGTCGGGTTACTCGGGCTGTTCAAAAACATCAGCCGCGTCCGGTCAGTGATCGCAGCCTCCAGAGCCGTCGGAGTAAGCCTGAACCCCTGTTCGATGCCGGCCAGCACTTCCACTACTGTGGCATCCGCCAGCATGGCCATGGCCGGGTACGAAACCCAATAGGGCGCCGGTATGATGACCTCATCCCCAGAGTCGAGCAGCGCCTGGCAAACGTTGTAGCAGGTTTGCTTGCCGCCGCTGGAAACGAGAATCTGGTCCGGGGCGTAATCCAGTTCATTGTCGCGCTGAAACTTGTCGATAATCGCCTGCTTGAGTTCCACCGTTCCATCGACAGCGGTGTACTTGGTCTTGCCTTCGCGAATGGCCTCGATTGCTGCCTGCTTGATGTGCTCGGGCGTATCGAAATCCGGTTCGCCGGCGCCGAGACCGATGACGTCGCGTCCGGCCGCACGCATTTCGGCGGCGAGGGCAGTGACCGCCATGGTGGGCGAGGGCTTGACTCGCTTGACTCGTTTTGAAACTGATAGACTCACTGTTGCACCTGGCGACCGGCAGGCCTGAAGCGGGTGCAAATATACGGGATTAGAGTCTGGCAACCAACACCTAATGCAGCACCATGGACCGGTTTGAGTTGGTGGCCGATTATCGGCCCGCAGGAGATCAGCCGGAGGCGATTAACGGGCTGGTCCAGGGCCTGCGCGATGGCCTCGCGCGCCAGACGCTGCTCGGTGTCACCGGTTCCGGCAAGACTTTCACGTTGGCCAACGCCATTCAGGCGGTAGAGCGCCCAACATTGGTGCTGGCCCCGAACAAGACCCTGGCTGCCCAGTTATACGGTGAGATGCGGGATTTCTTCCCCAACAACCGCGTCGAATATTTCGTTTCCTACTACGACTACTACCAGCCCGAGGCCTATATGCCGGCCTCCGATACTTATATAGAGAAGGACGCGTCGATCAACGCGCATATCGAGCAAATGCGCCTGTCTGCAACCAAAGCTTTACTGGAGCGGCCCGACTCGATCATTGTCGCAACGGTGTCAGCGATCTATGGTCTCGGTGATCCGGAGGCATACTTCAGCATGGTCTTGCACCTCGTTCGAGGCGACCGGATCGAACAGCGGCAACTGTTGCGTCGGCTGGCGGAGCTGCAGTACACGCGGAACGAACTCGACCTTGCCCACGGTACCTATCGGGTGCGCGGGGAGATCATCGATGTATTTCCGGCCGAGTCCGATCGGGACGCCGTGCGGATCGAGTTATTCGATGACGAGATTGCATCGCTTTCGTATTTCGATCCGCTGACAGGCGAAGTGCTGCGTGCGGTGCCACGGCTGACCGTGTATCCGAAAACCCACTATGTGACACCGCGGGAGGTCATGCTGAAGGCGATCGATGAAATCAAACTCGAACTGACGGAGCGGCTTAAGATCCTGCGAGCACAGAGCAAACTGCTGGAGGCGCAGCGCCTGGAGCAACGCACGCTGTTCGATATCGAAATGATCCGGGAGCTCGGCTATTGCACCGGCATAGAAAATTACAGCCGCTACCTGTCCGGGCGCCAGCCCGGCGAGCCGCCGCCATGCCTGTTCGACTACCTGGCCAGTGACGCGTTGCTGATCGTGGATGAAGGCCACGTCACGATCCCGCAACTCGGTGGCATGTATAAGGGTGACCGTTCCCGCAAGGAAACGCTGGTGGAATATGGGTTTCGCCTGCCCTCGGCGCTGGACAACCGGCCGCTGCGTTTCGACGAGTTTGAAGCGGTGGCGCCGCAAACGATATTCGTGTCCGCGACCCCGGGGCCCTACGAGACAGACAACTCTGATGCCGTGGTCGAGCAGGTCGTGCGCCCGACTGGCCTGGTCGACCCGGCTATCGAAGTTCGCCCCGCCGGCACCCAAGTCGATGACGTGTTGTCAGAAATCGGTTACCGCGTGGAACGGGGTGAGCGGGTGCTGATTACGACGCTGACCAAGCGCATGGCCGAGGACCTGACCGATTACCTCCAGGAACACGGAGCCCGGGTGCGCTATCTACACTCCGACATCGAAACGGTCGAACGCATCGAGATCATTCGCGACCTGCGGCTGGGCGTGTTTGACGTATTGGTCGGGATCAATCTGTTGCGTGAAGGACTGGATATGCCGGAAGTGTCGCTGGTTGCGATACTCGACGCGGACAAGGAAGG
>JAUWKW010000232.1 GCA_030614035.1 Chromatiales bacterium
TGGGGGCGGCTCCGATTCACGGGCCGCGGATTCGAGTTTGCCGGCTAGCCTCTGATCGAGTTCGCCGTCCGCCAGCAGACCTTCTTCGGTGAGCTTCCATTCCAACGCGGCAAGCCACCGGCCATAGTAGCCATTTTGAAAATAGCTGACCGGGTCCAGCTGCTCGGCCCGGTGGCGCGTAGCATCGAGGTTGATTCCTTCGCTGCTGCTCGTAGCCAGCGACATGCCAAACACCCGACCTTCCCAGCGCTCGTGAAACACCGGTTCGTCCGGCTCCAAATCGATCGGGCCAAAACCGTGCTGACCGCCGAGATCGTGAAACCTGTTCATGGATTAGTGCTTTATGTTTGGACTGCCAAGTATCGCACAATCCGAATTGTGTCGTGACGGCAGCGGAATCACGGAGAAGAAAAACATGAAATACCTGGTTGGCATTGCATCTTCTGCATAAAGGAAATCCCCGCCTAAAGCAGAAACTGTGAACTCTGCCGGATAATTATGCTTGACGTAACTAGTTACGCGATGCATAATCATCCGGTGATAAAGGGGTTCGGCAACGATGTTGCAGAAGATATCTACCGCGGTATCCCGAATCGCAAGCTGCCTCGCACACTGCAGCGGATTACCATGCGCAAGCTGCGATACCTGGACAATGCTGCTGACCTGCGCGACCTGAAGGTGCCGCCCGGCAACCGCCTGGAAAAACTTACCGGGAATCGCAAAGGACAACACAGTATTCGTATCAATGAGCAGTACCGTATCTGTTTCAGTTGGAAAAATGGCAATGCCTACCGAGTCGAGATCGTCGATTATCACTAGGCCGCTGCAGCAGGACGGGCAAGAGTAACAGAGATACAGATATGACCAAGATGAAGCCATTACACCCCGGCGAGGTACTGCTCGAGGAATTTCTTAAACCCATGAGCATCACACCGTACAGGCTGGCCAAGGACATTGGCGTGCCGACCAATCGGATCACCGGCATCGTCAACGGCGAGCGATCTCTCAGTGCCGATACCGCCCTGCGCCTGAGCCAGTACTTCGGCACATCGGCGAAGGTGTGGGTCGGACTACAAGCCGATTATGACCTGAGCATTGCGGCAGCGAACAGCAACTCCGCGATACGGCGCATCGAACCTGTGGACCGACAGGCGATGCAAAGCTGATTAGCGCGCACCCGAATACTGCACCAGCCTAAGTGCACGTTAGATCACATTGAACCACGCTTGTATACGCGGCTCCCGGCCAGATTACTACTCTGAACTGAAATGGGTCGGGGTCGAGACCTGGAATAGGATGCTGCAGGTAAGTGGTGGTGATGGGTGGATTTGAACCACCGACCTGCGGGTTATGAGTCCGCCGCTCTAACCAACTGAGCTACATCACCACGGATCAGAGGGAGGCGCATTTTCTGCCCCACCCCAGACCATGTCAAGAAACTCTATATTACTGCTGGGGTAACAGGATCCGCGGTCGTGCTCATGGCTTTGTCCCGATCGATCGCGGCAAGTGTTTTCCCTACGGTCCCGCCACTCCGAAGCAGGTTGAACACCACATCACCCAGATCGACCCGATTGATGTGGCCGGTGACATGGGGCGTCTCAAACAGCTCACCCTTACCGGTTGGACGGCGCACCATGGGCCCACCCGGGCGCACAATCGTCCAGTCCAGGCCGCTGCTACGGAGGTGTTTTTCGGCCCAGGTCTTGGCCCTTAGCGCTTTCCCGATAAATGCCTCGGTAAACGGATCGATGGCGCCTCGGCTGTCACCACAGCCGATAGAAGTGATCAAAACAAAGCGGCTGATCCCGGCCGACCGGGCCGAGTTGATTACATTGATGTTGCCCTGGGAATTCACAGTCGGGCTACCGCCAAGATAGGCTACGGCGGTCGTGTTGTTCGTCGGCAAGTCCGCGAACGCCGCGTCAACTTCCGCCGGGTCGGTAACATCTACGCCGACGAACCGGACACCCAGTTTCACCAGCGGTTTGGAGTGACTGCCAACCCAATCGACACCGATGACCGTATGACCCGACTTGACCAACCGGTCGGCAAGCCGGTACCCGCTATCGGCGGTAGCACCAAAAATCACAACGCACTTTGGATCTTTCATGTTAACGCAACAACCAACGTTAGCCTGACCCGTAACGCGTACTCTACCAGCCTTTATACATTAAAGCGGAAGAGTATGACGTCACCTTCCTGGACAATATATTCCTTGCCTTCGGCCCGCAAAATGCCGGCCTCTTTGGCGCCCGATTCGCCGCCGCTGCTGATGAAGTCATTGTAGGAGATCACCTCTGCCCGTATGAATCCCCGCTGAAAATCGGTGTGGATTCCGCCCGCCGCTTCCAGCGCGGTGGCGCCGGCCTTTGCGGTCCAGGCGCGTATTTCCTTGGGTGCCGCCGTAAAGAACGTCTGGAGTCCCAGCAACCGATAACCGGCCCGGATGACCCGATCGAGACCCGGCTCTTCCAGTCCGAGATCAAGCAGGAAAACCTGTTTGTGTTCTTCGTCCAGCTGCACCAGCTCCGATTCCAGCGCGGCGCAGATCACGACCAGTTCCGCAGCCTCTGCCTCGGCAATGCTTCGCACTGCCGCCACGTACTGATTCGCGGACCCGTCAGCGGTCACGCACAGTTCATCGATATTGGCTATGTACATGATCGGTTTGGCCGTTAGCAAATGCAGCTGGCGCAGTGCTACCTGTTCTTCTGCGCTGGCGGCGAATTTACGCACCGGGAGCCCGGTATCAAGGTGATCGCGTAGCCGGATCAACTGGTCCCGCCAGACGATATCCTCTTTCTTCGCGGTTTTTGCCTGGCGCTCGGCCTTCTCCAGGCCCCGTTCCACCGTCTCCAGGTCGGCCAGCAGGAGTTCGGTATTAATGATCTCGATGTCGTGGACGGGATCTATTGTCTTCGTCACATGGGCGATGTCATCGTTCTCAAAACACCGCACGACGTGTGCTATGGCATGGGTGTCGCGGATGTTGGCCAGGAACTTGTTGCCCAGACCCTCGCCCTGTGAGGCTCCCTGTACCAATCCGGCGATGTCGACAAACTCGACCGTCGCAGGTACCAGCTTTTTCGGTTGCACGATCTCGGCAAGCTGCTGCAGGCGCGAGTCAGGTACCTCGACCACGCCGATATTCGGGTCGATCGTGCAAAACGGATAATTTTCGGCGGCGATGCCTGCCGCAGTTAAAGCATTGAACAACGTAGACTTGCCTACGTTAGGCAGTCCAATTATCCCGCAGCGAACAGCCATT
>JAUWKW010000098.1 GCA_030614035.1 Chromatiales bacterium
GGATGACGCCGATGACCGTCGCCGCCGTCATGCCCGAAAAAACCGTCATGCCCATGACCTTGCGCGCCTCGGCGCCGGCGCCGGTGGCGCTCAGCAGCGGAATGACACCGAGGATGAAAGAGAAGGCAGTCATCAGAATCGGCCGGAAGCGGTCCCGGGCGGCTGCCAACGCTGCTTCGACCGGAGTCATTCCTTCGGCAGACTTCGCGTTGGCAAACTCGACGATCAATATCGCATTTTTCGCCGCGAGCCCGATCAGCATGACGAGGCCGATCTGGGCGAACACGTTATTCGTATACCCGGTCAGAAAAACTCCACTGATGAATAACCCGGCCATTGCGCCGAACACAGCGATCGGCGTGCCGAGCAACACGCCCAGCGGCAGCGACCAACTCTCATACTGCGCGGCAAGAATCAGGAACACGAACACCAGTGCGAGCACGAATACCAGACCGCCGGTACCGGCCGCTGCGCGTTCCTGGTAACTCATCGCATTCCACGAGTAGGTCATGTCCGATGGCAGCACCTCGGCTGCGACGGCTTCCAGCGCGTCCAGCGCCTGGTCCGAACTGTAACCTGGTGCAGGCGCGCCGGTGACTTCCGCGGCGCGGAACAGGTTGAAGCGGTTCGTGAATTCGGGTCCCTTCGTTGGCGAGGTGCTAATAAGCGCGGACAGTGGCACCATCTGGTTCTGTCGACCCCTGACGAAGAAAAACCGGATATCCGCCGCCTTGAGGCGATATTCGGGCTCCGCTTGCACATATACCTTGAACAATCTGCCAAAACGATTGAAGTCATTGACGTAGGCGCCACCAAGGAACGAACCGAGCGCCGTGTTGACGTCAGTTGGTGAGACACCAAACTTGAGTACCTTGTCTTGGTCGATATCGGCGTATACCTGCGGGACATTGGCGCGGAACATACTGATCAGCCCACCGATCTCCGGCCGCTCTGCGGCAGCCTGAATAAATCGCTGTGTCTGCTCGGCCAAGTACGCAGGCGTGTTCCCCACCCGGTCCTGCAACATGATGCTGAAACCCGAACCGGTGCCGAGGCCAGGAATCGCCGGCGGACCGAACGCGAACGCTATAGCCTGAGGTATTTCCAATGCCAGGCGCGCGTTGAGCCTCTCTATGAGCGCGTTTACATGGAGGTCGGAACTGCCGCGTTCCGCCCATGGTTTCAGCGAAACGAAAATGAACGACGTATTCGATGAGAACGCTGATGTCAGCAGGCTGTAGCCGGCAATCGACGTCACTGAATCAATACCGGGCATCTCATCCAGTATCTGCTCGATCGCCGCGGTGACCTGGTCCGATCGTTGTAGCGATGCCGCATCGGGTAGCTGGATATTCACCAGAAAATAACCCTGATCTTCTTCAGGCACGAACCCGCCGGGTATTATTGTAAATAGGCCGGCCATTATTACGGTAAGTACACCCAGGACGCCGACGCTGAGACCGATTCTGTGCGTGAATTTCCCAGTAATGCCCATGTATTGCTCGGTGATTCGATCAAATACGCGGTTGAAGCCGTCATAGAACGGTTGTAAGCGGCTCTTCTGTTCTGATGGGGGCCTCAGCAGCATCGCGCTCAACGCTGGGCTCAGTGTCAACGCATTGATCGAAGAGATCGCGACCGAGATTGCGATCGTGATAGCGAACTGCTGGTACAGGCGGCCAGTGATACCGCCCATCGCGGCGACCGGTACAAACACTGCGATCAGCGCAAGCGACGTTGCAACGATGGGCCCGGACACTTCCCGCATCGCCGCGCTTGTCGCTTCCTTAGGTGCCATGCCTTGTTCCATTTTCGCTGTCACGGCTTCAACGACGACAATCGCGTCATCGACAACGATTCCGATCGCGAGTACGAGGCCAAGCAGCGATAGTGTATTGATCGAGAACCCGAGCAGCGGGAACGCCATGAATGTACCGATCAGCGATACGGGCACCGCGAGTGTCGGAATCAGCGTAGCCCGTGCGTTCTGCAGAAAGATGAAGACGACAAGAATGACCAGAGCCACCGCCTGGAATAGTGTAACGATGATTTCGCGGATGCCCTCCTCGATCGCCAGCGTCGTATCCAGCGACACCTTGTACTCAAGGTCGTCGGGAAAGTCTTCGTACTTTTCGGCCATGGTTGCCTTGACCTGGGCTGCGATCTCTAGACCATTCGCGCCCGGCAATTGGTATATCGCGAGGACGGCGCCAGGTCGACCGTTCAGGCGGGTGACAGCGTTGTAATTCTGGGTGCCGAACTCAACCCTGCCGATGTCCTTGACGCGAACCTGGGATCCATCGGGGTTGCTGCGGATGATGACATTCTCGAACTCTTCCGGAGTCGACAGCCGGCCCCGGGTTCTGACAGTTACCGTGAACTGTGTGCCGGGTGGCGACGGTGGGCCGCCGATCTGCCCGGCCGGTGCAATAACATTCTGCTGCTGGACTGCATTGGTAATGTCGGGAACTGTCAGGCCCAGCTTTGCGAGTTGATCTGGCTGGACCCAGATACGCATCGCGTATTCGCTCGTACCGAACAGGTTTGCTTGACCTACACCGTATATCCGCGCAATCGAATCGAGTATGTTGATTGTCAGGTAGTTGCCTTGAAAACTCTGGTCAAAGGTATTATTCGGCGAATACAGCGAGACCAGCATCAGTGGGAAGGCCAGTTTCTTTTTGACCGTTATGCCAAGGCGTTTCACTTCCTCCGGGATGCTCGCCTGGGCTTCGGACACCCGGTTCTGCACCAGTACGTTTGACATGTCGAGGGCGGAGCCGACTGTGAATGACACGGTCAGCGCTATCTTTCCGTCGTTGGAGTTGACCGACTTCATGTAGATCATGTTTTCAACGCCGTTGACTTTCTGTTCCAGCGGCGTCGCGACTGACTGTTCGACGGCCTCGGCATTTGCGCCGGTATAAGTCGCTTCTACGGAGACTTCCGGTGGTGTTATATCTGGGTACTGGGCGATCGGCAGGGCCTGCATCGCGACGAGGCCCACGATGACCATGATGATCGCGATGACCATCGCGACGATCGGCCGGTGAATAAAAAATTCAGCCATGCGGCGACCGGATCTTCAGGCTTCCTCTAAAGGAATGGCGGTGCTTTGCGCAGCCGGCCGGGCCTGCACCGCCGTACCAGCCCTTACCTTCTGGGTACCCTCTACAATGACTTGTTCTCCGGCATCGAGACCGGATTCAATGACGAGTTCGTTGCCTTTGGCGGGGCCAGGTGTAACCTCCCGGATCGCGACCGTATTGTCCGGTGTCACGACATAGATCCGATAGCGGCCCTGCAGTTCGACTAGTGCTTTTTTCGGGACGACGACAACATCCTCGAGCGTCCGATAGGGGGCCCTGACCCGGGCAAACTGACCCGGAAGCAACAGACCATTAGGGTTCGGAAACGTCGCATCGACGGAATAAGTGCCGGTCTGGGGATCGATGGCCTGCGACGTGGCGGTTGTCCGACCGGTATGTTTATGCATCGTCCCGTCGGCCAGGATCAATTCGAGATCTGATTGTCCCTGCCCCCGGTCGGTGCGGCCACCCTCTAGAAGGTAGTACCGGGCAAGGATCAGGTACTCGCGCTCGGATATTGAAAACCGGACCCGGATCGGATCGATGTCCGACAGCGTGTTGAGCACCACCGGGTTGGGCTCTCGACCGACAAACTCGCCCGGTCTCGCTTTGGTGAGCCCGATCAGGCCGTCTATCGGCGCGCTGATACGTGTATAACTTAGCTCGATCTCGGCCAGTTCGACCTGCGCTTCCGCGGCCCGGACCCCGGCCCTCGCGGCCGCATCCTGCGCTACCGCGGCGTCCAAATCCTGCTCGCTGACGGCCTTCATTTCCGCCAACGGTCTGATACGCCCGAGGTCCGCCTCTGCTTTGGCCAATGCGGTCTGGGCGCCGGCCAGTCCGCTCTGCGCCGCGACCAGCATCGCCTGGAATGGCTGCGGGTCGATCGTATACAGCAGGTCGCCTTTTTTCACGAACAAACCTTCCTGGAAATTCATCGTCTCCAGGAATCCTTCGACGCGTGCGCGGATCGGCACGTCCTGCGCTCCGAGCGTCGTACCGACCATCTCGATCGTCAACGGCACGTCCCGGCGCACGGAGTCGACGACTTCTACGATCGGCACCGGCATCGTGGCGGCGTCCTGGGCGGAGTCGCACGCTGCCAGAACCAGCGCCGTCAATGACAGGCAGATCAACCGGGTCGCAAACCTTTTACGGGCGACATCCATCGGGGGGTTCTCCTTTCTTGTTCTTCTGCGACTGCTGCGGCTATCCGTTTCTGCTTTTTGATCGTGGCGCGGCCGTAGCTGAAATAATATACCAATCGGCGGATCTATAGGCCGTTCTGCGGCGATTCGTAGGCTATTTCTGCAACCGAGGGCCGGTGATTGACCAGCTAATAGGTGTCTTTTCGAGGATTATCTGCTTCTGATCGGCTACTCGCGACTTCGGCGTGTAGACGTGGCGTCAGCTCGCGCCCTTCGTATCAGAATACGCAGCCAATTTCGGCGCCGGTGCGCCTGCTCTTCGTGTACAGGTCCACCAGGTTCGGATCGGAGAAATTGAACGACCGTTTTTCGACGAACAGGTCCACCGTCAGACAGCGGTGAAACTGGTTGAAATAGCCAAAGCGGAACACCGCTTCCCGGGACACCGAGCCGCCACGCGCTGGGCTGCTCAGCGTGAAGCCGTTGACAACGCCTTGTTCAATGTAAAGTTCGCCCCAGCGTTCGCGCTTGATTGTCCCATTGACCCACGTGCCGATCGGCGGGTTCGAGACGTCCTGATAGGTTGGATCGAACGAGTCCGCCCAGGCATACCCGACCGAAACCTTGATGCCCAGTGTGAACAACCACGGCGATTGATCGGATAGCTTGTAGCCCCAGGTTCGCCCACCCCTTACCAGGTTCACTTCCGCGTAGGAATCGATGCCGAGTGGATCGTCGAACCCCCCCCGCACATTGCCAAATTCGAGCGTGTCCCGTACTGGCCGAAACCTTGCGCCAACCGGGTCAAAATTCCGCTGATACGCTAATGCCGTGCCGGAAAAGTATGCGTATTCCAGTCCAGTTTTGTCATGGCCCCACTGCAGGTGTGCGCCGATGGTACCGAGCATGCGATCGGGAATCGGCGGCGGTTCGCACTCACAATCTTTTGTCGACGGCTTGCCCGGACCGCGACGGATGGAGTACTGGCCGTCGAAGATCAACTTGGTGCCGGGAAACACCTTGTTAATGGTCCAGTCGGCATCGGCGATTGCAAAGCCGGCGAAGTTTTCATTGATGTTCCAGGGATCTGCCGCGGGCAAAGCGGTCGCAAACAGGATTCCGACCATGATCACGCAGATATTTCTCATGTGATTTGACCTCCATGTCGTCATCACCTAGAACTTTGCTGACCGCGCTAAATCGATCTGTTGAGCACCATACTCGCGCGAGTCAGCTGCTTACAATGGTTCTATATCGTACGCTTGCCCAAGAATCCATGGCTGGTATCGACTGGCCGGATGCGCAGCCCGGTCCAGAACCGCTTGATGCACGCGTGCCTTGCGAATACGTTCATCGAGTCGGCGCGGTTTTTTCCGGTACATCCGACCGAGCCCATCGCGTGAATCGTGTATTTTCCCGTCGGCATCCGGGTCCGTTGTGACTTTATGGTTGCCGTAAATCAGCAAGCCGGAAACTTCAGCCTCCCGACGAAGCCACTCAAGCGTGATGTCGGATAACTGTTGCTCGGCATAACCGCCACCGACATCGCTGTGCATGCCGGAGAACCAGACCTGTTTCATGTCTTGCTGAACGCCGGCAGGGGTCTGGCCCAGGCGCCGCTCATCCCAGAAGGTGGGGTGAAACGCGCGCCGCTCGTCATCGATGGCCAGCGCATGGCGCCCGACCTCCACGTTTTTGCACATTTCGGTGTTGTGAAACTCATTTCGTGTTGGGTTAACCAGATCGAGTACCTTTATCGGGACCCCCA
>JAUWKW010000105.1 GCA_030614035.1 Chromatiales bacterium
GGAACCGCCAGCTGAAATGAGCGGTATCGTCTCGGCAGATTACGCGTTGACCCGGGACCGGACCAGCAGCCAATTCACACTTTTCCCGACCGCCCGCTGCGGGGGACCGGGGGCGTCCGAGCGTCGTCGCCCGGCGCCGCCACTCCGGCCAACAAGACCCCCGACGGGAAATCGGGCGCCGCACTTGAGTGCCCATGCTCTTTTGCCTGCTTCCCTATACCCTCACTCGATGAGCCAGGGACGGCGTAGGGCAGTTAAGCGTGGATGCCCCCGGTCCCCCGGGGCGGGCGACGCGCCGTGACGCTTCAGTTCGACGCTGTAAGCGTTGCTCTTGCTTCCTCCCAAGCCAGCATGGCTCGCTTTCGGGACGCTCCCCAGCGATAGCCCCCAAGCGCGCCGCTGGCACGAAGCACCCGATGACATGGGATCAGCCATGCGATGGTATTGCGCCCGACCGCCTGTCCCACGGCACGCGCAGCATGCGACTTGCCAACGCGCCGTCCAAGCTCGCTGTAGGACACCGTCTGCCCCTCCGGCACCGCCAGCAACGCCTGCCATACCTTGACCTGGAAATTCGTGCCCCGCAAATGCAGTCCGGGCTTTTTGTGGTCCTGCGTTGCAAAGATCCGTCGGCCAAGTTCGCCGATGTACTCGGGATCCTGCCTCAGTTCGACACCCGGCCAGATTTTCTCGACTCCATTTCTTGCTGCTCCGGGCGGATCGTCCTCGAAGCTCAGGTAACACACACCCCGCTCGGTCGCGCCGATCACGCACGAACCGAATGGACTCGATGCCGTTCCGAACCGAATGCGGCCGGGCATGGGTTCGCGGGTGAATTCACCCGGTGTAAGGCCGTCGATGGTTACAAACAAATCGTGCAGTCGCGACGGCCCGGAGAGTCCCACGGCGTGGGAAGCGCCCAGAATGCTATCGGAGCTCGATAAGCGCTCTTTTGCATCAAGCAGGGTCGTAACCTGTAGAAACTGCTTGGGCGAAAGTCCCGACCAGCGTTTGAACACACGGCTGAAGTGGCTGGGACTCATACCCGCTGCTTTAGCCATTTCCGCCAGATCAGGCTGGTCAATTCGATTACCGGCGATATAGTCGATGGCACGTTCGATTCGCTGGTATTCCTGAATCCGCATGTTGCCTGAGCACTTAGAATAAGCGGCCGCAGGCCGCGATACCGTTCAATATATATACCCGTCAGCCATGCACATCGACCCGAATCTTGCTACTTTGCGCACTCGGCGCCGATTCTTACAAATGTCGGCTATCCCTCCAGCCCCGTTACAGCCTGGGTGCTGAATATTTTGCAGCGAACAATCAGCATACTCGGTCTTGCCTGTGTTGGGGTACTGTTCGCGCTGGTGTTCACGACAAGCTCCAGGTTTTCATCCCGGACTGCATCCGTTCCAGGTATTCGGCCCGTAGAATTTAACACCTGTTTGATGGATCGCGACGGACGCCTACAAGGGGAATTATTTGGTGCAGTCCGGCAAACCATAGATTGGCGTGGTGAAGATCTACTGTGTGCAGGGATGATCAGGCCCGGCGGCGACGGGATTCGACTTATTTTTTCACGCAACTCCCCCAGTAGTACGGCACGATTAGTGCTTGTCATAGGTATAAGAGATATTGGGCCAGGCGAAACTGGTGAAGACTTGCCAGCAAACGTAACACTCATCGACGAAGCCACCGGCAGATTTTTTAACGCTCAGGGAATCGAACGTTGCTGGGCCACAGTGGAAGAGCAACAGCAGCTTTCGGAAAAACCTGCGGCGGTCTATCGCGTTGACGGCGAGCTTTATTGTGCCGGGAGCTTGCCCTCTGTTAATGGCAGTGAATCGGTAACGCTAGATGATGTCCGGTTTTCGGGGCGTCTTTCAGTGAATACCAGCTGACGGGTCGACCAAGCTTGTGGTGCTAGAGCCAAATTCCCGGGGCAGAAGAACGCGAGCCAAGCTCGTCGGCCCGGTATGCCTGCTAATAATCTCCGCTGGTCTGTTTATCGAATCAAAGGGGGCCGAACCGGCGCACCTTTTACGAGACTTTGGCCGAATGGGAGTGCTGATAGAAACGTCGAATGGTCCTTGCGTCTTTATAGATGCCTACGTAGCGAATAACAGAGCCGCCAAGGCGCAGGGTTTGATGTACGTCGAGAGTCTCGGCGAATTTGAGGGCATGCTGTTCATTCACAGTCGACCGGCGAAAATTTCTATGTGGATGAAGAACACGCTCATTCCGCTGGACATGCTTTTTGTTCGAGACGATCAGACCATTGCCACAATAGTGACAGATACAGTTCCGCTGTCGACCGATACTATTGTCTCTCGCGAACCGGTGACGACAGTTCTGGAATTGAACGCAGGATCTGCGGAGCGCTGGAGTATCCAGGTCGGAGACCGGGTCCTGAAATAATCAGCGCCGAAGTATCGCCCACCATCGCGCAACGTTGAGCAGGCTCATTAGCGAACCGGCCACGTAGGTCCAGGCCGCAGCGGTCAAAAGCTTACGGGCATGTAACTCGTCTCCGGCTATCAGGATCCCACGCTCCTTCAACATCGGTAGCGCCCTCCCGAAGCTAGCGTCCAGTTCGGTGGGCAGAGTCACCAGGTGAATCAAAGTCCCCAGACCCATCACCACGATACCGCCGAAAAACATCGTCAAGCCGGTTAACGGGGTTCGAGTCAGGGCCGATACGAAAGGCGAGAGCATCATGACCAGCGCAGCCAGGCGCTCTCCCGGAGCCGCCAGGCGCACCAACCGGGTACGCAATTTCAGAGGTCGATACCCGGCTGCATCCTGCAACGCATGCCCAACTTCGTGTGCCGCAACGGTAATTGCGGTAAGAGAGCGGCCTTCGAATTTGTCCTTGGTCAGACGAACCGCTTTTGCTTCTGGGTCGTAGTGATCGCCTTTGTCGGTCGCCTCGGTTTTTACCGACTGGAGGCCGTGCTCATCCAAAAGATACCGAGCCAGTTCCCCGCCGGTGCCGGAATAACGGTTGTCCGGGTTACTGTAACGCGTCAGTACTCGTTTTACCCACAAGCCCGGTCCAAATGCCAAAGCAATGAAAACCAGCCCCAAAACTACAAGGTGCATGCTTACCGTTGCGCAACCTGCGGAAAATCAAGCTGCCGGGCCGGCAGACTTGCATCGCAGTTCGTAGCGAAGGTCGTGATGCGCGGGATTATAATCGAGCGTATCAAACGGACGGCGATCAAGAATTTCATAGCCATCAGGGCAAAGCTTACGCACCTCCAGCCAGCTGTCCAACCAGGCCATACGCTGTTTCTCGGCGGCAGGATCATCAGCTGGAAAGCTTGGACTGATCGTTGCCTCAAAAATCATCGTATCCTGACTTCCAACGCCGTCCATCGGCATCACCAACCGGCTCATCCGGTGGCGATCGTAATCAGCGCTGTTACTCATCGAATTCCGAAATGACTGGCTTGGCGAACAGGCGATTAGGATTGTCGTGAGAACAAGTGTCTCAGGAAACTTGCGCATCAGCATCGGAAGGCCGCTCCTGATTGACGCGAATAGGCGGGTAGAGTCGATCCATCGAAGCTCCATTTTGCTCAGCTTAGTGGAATTTGTCACTTTTCCTGCGTCTATACCAACGGATCCGTGCGGGTCGGGCCCGGAGCACGCAGCAGCAACCAGGCCGGGTACGCGCCAGCGGCAACAACCCCGACAAGAAATACGGCTGCCGGCTTCATGGCCTCGCCCGCGCCCGCCTGAATTCCCGCAAACAACACCATCGGGAGAGTTTCGGATGTCTGGCCGGCGACGAAGCTTGCAATCACGAGGTCATTCAGCGACAGAAATGCCGAAAGCAACCATCCAAGCAGCACCGCGGGAAAGATATTGGGCAAAGTTATGCGCAAAAACGCGCTGGTCGGCGTCGCGCCAAGGTCCATCGCTGCTTCCTCGAGTGTCGTGCCGAGCCGAGCCAGTCTGGCCGCGACGATGACTGTGACGTATGCCGCGCCAAGCGTCGCATGGGCGAACGCGATCGCAAACGAACCACGAGTGACCGGCCATCCGGTGACCGAGCCGAGAATTACAAACAGCATTAGCAACGAAAAACCGAGAACTATCGGGGGCATGACCAAGGGCACAGCGGCCAACAGACCAAGCAATCCACGGGCAGTCGGTCGCGTCAGGCGAACCAGCGCCAGGGCAGCCAGAACACCGAGCAGCGTCGCTAGCGTAGCGCTCGCGGCGGCGATTTGCAGGCTGGTCCAGGCGGCGGCCAGGATTTGCCCTTGAGCCGGGAGTTCTGTGTACCACTTCGCAGACCAGCTAGCCGACGCAGAATCTAACGTTGCGACGCGGAACGAACTCAATACGAGGAAAATAATCGGCAGGTACAACACGCCTAATCCGACATAGAGTGGAATCCTGATCCATTTGCCGGGTGCGGTTCGCGCTGTCACCGGATTGGACCGTTTTGCTGTGGCGGCGTCGGCTGGATAACCGGCATCAATGCTGCCTTGAATAAAAATACGGTGGGCACAACCAGCGTGAGAAGCAGCAGGGCTACCATCGCGGCGGCGCGTGGCCAGTCCTGCACTCCGAAGAATTCCGTCCAGATCGCCGTGCCGGCCGCCGGGAAACCTTTACCGCCAAGCAGCCACGGCACAGCAAACTCCCCACTCGCAGGTATGAATACAAGCAGGCAACCGGCAATCGCGCCAGGCAGGCTGATCGGTACGATGATCAGTAGGAAAATTCGTCCGGTTCGAGCACCAAGATCCCGGGCAGCTTCAACCAGCGAATAGTCGAGCCGCAAAAGGCTAAGGTAAATTGCCAACACCATGACCGGCAAATATGCGTAAACCATACCAAGGTACACAGCCGGAACAGCCCCGAGAAACACCAGCGGCTCCTGAATTAGTCCCAATGCCCGCAATGCTTCGTTGATGGGCCCTACGGAGTCGAAAATCGCAGTCCATGCGTAAGTTCGGATCAGTGCCGATGTGCAGAAAAGTGCGGCAAACAAAATTAGCAGCAACTGGCGACGCGCGAGCGGCGCGCGGGCGATTGCGTAAGCCATTGGATACCCGATGATCAGGCATAGCAGCGTAGTTACCGTCGCCACAACGACAGAGTTCAGCGCAGCGTCAACGTAGGTTCCGCTTATGAAAAGTACACGGTAGTTTTCACCGGTAAGCGCGAATTGCCCATTCGCGGCGACACGCTCCCAAAGCTCGAAAGATGGACCGACACCGAGTGAACCATTAACAAAGCTTAGCAATGAGACGATCAGCAAAGGCAACAATACGAAACCGACCAACCAAATGTATGAGGGAAGGATTGCCCAGGCAGGGGCACGCAATGGACCATGGCCGGACAGTGATTTCATGAGCTCAACAGCACCCCATCGGACGCGGCCCAATCGACAAAAACGGGGGCGCCTGGCTCCAGACTCATACTGCGCTCACGAACTCTGGAATCTACCCGCACTACGACCATGCGGCCGCTATTCAGGCGCACGTGATAGTTTGTGTTTGCCCCAGTGTATGCGACGTCCGCTATTACCCCTTGATAGCTGTTGTGATGGTCCTCCGAACTGTCAGTGCGTAGCCCGATTTTTTCCGGACGCACGAGCACCGTAACCGTAACGCCTTTGCTTGGAACCTCCGGAGCCAATACCTTCAAGGAAGAGCCGAGATCCGGCACGTCAACGATGATCGGATCCTCTTTACTGCCGCTGACCGTTCCAGAAAAAAGGTTCGCCGTGCCGAGAAATTCAGCTGAAAACGCACTGTTCGGAAATTCGTATACCTCCGCCGGGGTTCCTGTCTGAATTATTCGACCACGGCGCATCAGCGCGATACGGTCCGCCATGGTCATCGCCTCTTCCTGG
>JAUWKW010000246.1 GCA_030614035.1 Chromatiales bacterium
CGTGCCGGGGATTGCATTTCTGTCCGGCGGCCAAAACGCTGAGGAGGCCACTGCGCATCTCAGTGCGATGAACCGCCTGGGCCCGCATGCCTGGCAATTGTCTTGCTCTTATGGCCGGGCCCTGCAGGCGCCCGCGTTGAAGGCGTGGGGCGGTGACAGTTCGGCTTATGGCGCCGGCCAGTCGGCGTTTATCAAACGCGCCCGGTTGAACGCCCTGGCACGCAGCGGAGAATACGCACCGGAAATGGAGGCCGCCTGACCGCCAATTGCACCGGACATGACGGGCGTCGCATCGACACCGGACCCGGTGCGTTAAGATGCCAGCCGGCCGCCCATCCGTCCTCGGTGAGTGCAGTATCCACGCAAGGAGCAAAGGAATGAGAGCCAGATTCGCAGCGTTGCTGCCGGCGATGATAGTGGCGTTCGGTTTGTCAGCTGATGAATTGACGCCGCGCGAGGTGGTTGAGGAGACCGCTTCGGGGTTGCAGTCAAAACTGCAGGGTAAGCAGGAATTCTACGCGGACAACCCGGACCAGTTGTACGATGTCATCAACGACATTCTGCTGCCGCATTTTGATGTTCGTTTGGCTGGACGCATGGTGCTCGGAAAACATTGGGGGTCTGCGACCGAGGATCAGCGCAACCGCTTCATTGATGCTTTCTACACTTTTCTGATCAAAACCTACGCGAAAGGCATGGTGGAGTTCGACCAGGATGGCCTGACAATTTTTGCGGAGCAAAAGCCACCGAGCGAGAAACGGGCTGTCATCATGACAGAATTACAATTAGACGACGGTACGCGGGTGGCAGTGAATTACAGTCTTCGCAAATCGTCAAAGGGTTGGAAAGTCTATGACGTGCGTCTGGACGGAGTCTCCTACGTACAGAACTACCGCAGTCAATTCAATGCCGAAATAAGTGCGCTCGGCATCGATGCGGTCATTGCGCGACTCGAAAGCGAAACACCGGACGCCGCGCCCAAAGGTGATGGGTAAGCACGCGCCGTATCAGAACTCTTCGTCTTCGAAATCTTCAAAGTATTCTTCATCCTGCGGCGGATTACCGTCGTAGATCAGGTATTCCCGATGCTGCAGATAGCCCTCCTTCACGAACAGGTAGGGGTCGAAGGCCTCGTCGATCTGTTCACTGACCAACAGCAACGAAGCGCGCTGCTGGATAAACCAAATTGCGAGAGTCCATGCCCGGACGCGGTGATTATCGATATTCCAGACGGGATTCAGCCATAAGAAATCGACCAGGGGGCCGGTGCCATCCCGAATGGTGCTCGGGCCAATGATAGGCAACACGATGTAGGGGCCTGATGGAACGCCCCAGCGGGCCAGGGTCTGACCAAAATCCTCGCGACTATCAGGCAGCCCCGCATCGGTTGCCGGATCAAGAAACCCCAAAACACCGACGGTCGAGTTGACGACAAAGCGGCCAACGTCGGAGAAGCCCTGCACAAACTTTGCCTGCAGGAAGGAATTGAAAATGACCACCGGGTATCTGAAATTGTCGTAGAAGTTTGCAATCCCGGTTCTAACCGGGCTGGGTGTAATCTTTTTATAACCGGTCGCCAGCGGTCGCAGCAGGAAGTGATCAAAGCCCTCGTTGAATTTGTAGATTGGCCGATTGATGGCCTCCAGTGGATCCGGGTTCGGTTCTGCCTGGGTCGCGCCCTGGTTCGCGCAACCGCAAAGAAGCGCCGCGGCCGCCAGCACGGTGGCCCCGGTTCGAACCCTACAAATGAAAATGTGGCGCAAGCCCCGCAAGCAATCCCTGCTCACCGAATTTATTTCCCAGACTTACCGCGTTGCTGAGCCTGACTGGGCATATACCCCTGCAGTTGTTGCAGTCTGGCGAGAAATCGTGCTCGCTGGACGCTTTCCAGCCCGGGTATGCCGAGCGCCAGGCGTAGCTGGTCAATTGCCATGCGCAAGTCACCATTCAGCAGGTGATACTCCGCCATGTAGTAGTGCGCATCGGCCGTGTCCCCGGCCTCGTTGGCCGCGATGGCAATCAATCGGACCTGTTCGGGCGTAGGCGGCACCTGATTCAGCAAGTCCAGCAAAATTTCATGCGCCAGGCCGGGGTCGCCATATTGGAGCAAAGCCTCTGAGTACCGAACGGTCAGGGGCACGTTGCGGGGGAACAAATCCATCGCCTGCTCATAGGTGGCGAACGCGGCCCTGCGATCGCCCAAGCCCATTTGCGCCTCGGCCAGTCCGGTATAGAAATGAATGATTTCCTCGTTGGCTTGCAGCAGTTCGGCGAATCGTTCGCGGGCGCCCTCGTATTCTTTCATTTCGAGCAGACTTAGGGCGATTCCGTATTCGATACCGATATCCCCGACGTTTTCGGGCTGCTTCTGTTCATTGACGAAGTAGTTGAGTGCGATATCTGGTCGGCCGCTCGAGAAAAAGCGGACTCTGGCCTTGGTCAGGCTGTAGCCGATCGTATCGGATCGATCAACCTCCGGGTACTGATCGGCGCGAGCGCGGGATTCCGCCACTCGATCGGTGGAGATTGGGTGAGTCCTCAGAAACTCGGGGGTCCGGGACCCGGAGGACCCCGTTATTCGTCCCATGGTTTCAAAAAAGTCGGGCATACCCATCGGGTCGTACCCCGCGGTTGCGAGCACACCGACGCCAACCCGGTCTGCCTCATATTCATTGCTGCGAGTGAAACCGATCTGCTGCTCTATCGCCATGCCCTGCGAGGCCTGAATTGCACCTTGCACGATTTCGCCGTCGACTCCTCCGGCTACACCAACCAGGATGGCGCCGAGTAAAGCCGCCATCGTGAAAATACTCTGCTTTTGACTGGCATAAATTGCCCGGGAGATGTGCCGCTGGGTGACATGTGCAATTTCATGGGCGAGCACCCCGGCCAACTCGCTTTCGGTTTCGGTTGCCAACAGCAGGCCCGAATGCACCCCTATGACGCCGCCCGGCAAGGCAAAAGCGTTGATTGCCGGGTCATTGACGACAAAAAAGCGGAACTGCTGATCCCCGTTCTGGGCGTGCGCGCCGAGATTTTGACCGATGCCTTGAACGTATTCCTGGACCTC
>JAUWKW010000101.1 GCA_030614035.1 Chromatiales bacterium
GCTCAAGTGGACCGGCAATCGCGTCGACCTCGTCTTCGGTTCGAACTCTGAGCTCCGGGCGATCGCTGAGGTCTACGCGAGTGACGACGCCGAGCAGAAGTTCGTTCGTGATTTCGTTGCTGCGTGGGATAAGGTCATGAATCGCGATCGATTCGACCTTGCCTGATCTCAGCGAGGTGATCACTCCGCAACGTACGTCGACGATATTCAAACCGAATTTCGGAGCCTCTCTGACCTCGGCGTGGTATTCATTACGGACCCGACGAATGACGCCCCGGTGACTTTGGCGGTATTTGCCGATACTTGTGGAAACCTGATACAGATTTATCAGCCCCTGCCCGAATGACCGCTACTGGCCGCAAGACGTCGTCCGTTCATTTTCTGCGCTTCGAGCTATCGCCGGACATGATCGAAAGCCTTACATCAGGTGCATCCCTCGAGATCGGGGTTAGTCACCCGCAGTATTCCTTCAGCATGAGCCGGATTCCCGAAGCGATGCGTGAATCGCTAATCGCGGACCTCAACTGATATCCGTTTCGCTGGCACTGCCTGCTGTCTGGAGGCATAGCCTCCGCCGAGGATTGCATATTCCCGCGAGTCGAATACTATGCTTCCGGTTGTGCGCCTGTCGGTTTGACTCGTTGTTGTTTTACTCTGTTCGCCGCTGACGAAGTGGGCGAATCTGGAATCTGGATCGCTTGCCGACGACCGGCAGTGTTTGGAGCAGTGACCTTGCCGCGGCGCGGGTATTTGCACGGGGGTACCGCCGGCAGTGAGTAAGGAATATAGCGCGTCTGATATAGAGGTATTAAGCGGTCTCGAGCCGGTGCGCCGCCGGCCCGGCATGTACACCGACACGACCAGACCGAACCACCTCGCGCACGAGGTGGTGGATAATAGTGTTGACGAGGCAATCGCCGGCTTTTGCAAGCGTATTGACGTCAAGCTTTACCGTGACGGATCGCTGGAGGTTGCTGACGACGGCCGCGGAATGCCGGTAGATAAACATCCCAAAGAAAAAATTCCCGGGGTGGAGCTGATTCTCACTCGCCTCCATGCGGGCGGAAAGTTTTCGAATAAAAACTATCGGTTTGCGGGTGGTTTACACGGCGTTGGCGTGTCGGTCGTCAATGCGCTTTCAAAGAATCTGGAAGTCTGGATTCGCCGGGACGGGAAGGAATACAACCTCAGCTTCAGTGGCGGTAAGAAAAAGGGCAAGCTCGAGGTTGTCGGTAAAGTCGGCAAACAGAATACTGGTACTACGATTCGTTTCTGGGCCGATTCCAAGTATTTTGATTCAGATAAATTCTCCGTCGCTCGTCTGAAGCATGTGCTGCGTGCCAAGGCCGTGCTATGTCCGGGGCTTCGCATTCGCTTCACGGTTGAAAAACCGAAAGAAAAACTAGAGTGGCAGTACGACGGTGGGCTGGAGCAATACCTGATGGAAGCGCTGGGAGACGTCGCGACGCTTCCGGAAGAGCCTTACTCGGGCAGTATGCGTGGCAACCGTGACGAGGTCGATTGGGCTGTACTGTGGCTGTCCGACGACACCCAAGCAGTGGCCGAGTCCTACGTCAACCTCGTGCCAACGCCACAGGGCGGAACACACGTAAACGGTTTTCGTGCCGGTTTGACCGAGGCGCTGCGAGAGTATTGCGAATTCCGCAGCCTGCTGCCCCGGGGTGTCCGCCTCGCACCGGAAGATGTCTGGGACTGCGTCAGTTTTGTCCTGTCAGTGAAGATGGAGGAACCACAGTTTTCCGGGCAGACCAAGGAACGACTGTCGTCGCGCGAATGTGCGGCCTTTGTTTCGGGCGTAGTTAAGGACAGTTTTGTGCTGTGGCTGAATCAGCACCCAGATAGTGGGGATCAGATTGCCCAAAAGGCAATTGAAGCCGCGCAGCGGCGGCTGAAAGCCAGCAAAAAGGTGGTGCGGAAAAAAGTGGTCGCCGGACCGGCGTTGCCGGGCAAGCTGGCGGACTGTACCAGCGACGAACCCGAGCGCTGCGAGTTGTTTCTCGTCGAGGGCGATTCGGCCGGGGGTTCCGCCAAGCAGGCCCGCAATCGGGATATTCAGGCGATACTTCCATTGCGCGGAAAAATTCTTAATACCTGGGAGGTGGATCAGGGTGAATTACTGGCATCCCAGGAAATTCACAATATCAGCATTGCGCTGGGTGTGGATCCGGGTGTCGAAGATCTTTCAGAGCTCCGCTATTACAAGGTTTGTATTCTTGCGGACGCCGATTCCGATGGGCAGCACATCGCCACATTGATCTGCGCGATGTTCGCGCGTCATTTCCCAAAACTGGTCCGGGATGGACATGTGTACGTTGCGATGCCGCCCTTGTATCGAATCGACGTCGGTAAGGAAGTGTTTTACGCGCTAGATGATAGCGAACGGCAGGGCGTACTCGACCGTATCACGGCAGAGAAGCTCAAAGGCAAAGTCAACGTGACGCGCTTTAAGGGATTGGGCGAAATGAATCCTGCTCAATTGCGTGAATCTACGATGGCGCCCGAGACCAGGCGCTTGGTTCAACTGACGATCAGCGCCCGTGATAAGACGGAACAGACCCTCGACATGTTGCTTGCGAAAAAGCGTGCCAAAGATCGCCGGACCTGGCTTGAGACGAAAGGCAACCTGGCAGAAACTTGATGGGATGATGACAGTGAAGCCAACACACAGCGAGTTCCAGATATGAGTGATCAGAGTCAACTCGATTTCGAAGGTATTGAACAGCAGCCCCTGCTGGAATTTGCCGAGAAGGCTTATCTCGACTACTCCATGTACGTCATTCTCGACCGGGCACTGCCACACATCGGCGATGGCCTCAAGCCTGTGCAGCGGCGAATCATATTCGCGATGAGTGAACTCGGCCTCGTTGCGTCCGCGAAACCGAAAAAATCTGCCCGTACCGTCGGGGACGTGATCGGAAAATTTCACCCGCACGGTGACTCGGCCTGTTACGAAGCAATGGTGCACATGGCGCAGGATTTCACATTTCGCTATCCGCTCGTCGACGGGCACGGCAACTGGGGGTCAACGGACGATCCGAAATCTTTTGCCGCCATGCGTTACACGGAAGCCAAGCTGACGCCATATGCGGCGGTAATGCTGGCAGAGCTTGGTCAGGGCACGGTCGATTGGGCGCCAAATTTTGACGGCACGCTCGATGAGCCAACCCTTCTTCCGGCGGGATTGCCGAATCTGCTGTTGAACGGTGCGGCCGGTATTGCTGTTGGCATGTCTACCGACGTGCCGCCGCACAATCTAAACGAGGTTGCGACAGCGCTGATTCGGCTACTCGATGAACCGAAAACGACGCTTCGGGGCCTTTGCAAGCACATCAAAGGCCCCGATTTTCCGACTGGCGGGGAGATCATCTCGCCGAAAGACGAACTGCAGGCAATCTATAAATCGGGGACCGGGACCTTACGTGTTCGCTCAACCTATGAACTGAGCGGCAGCGACGTCGTGATTACGGGCCTTCCACATCAGGTTTCCGGCAGCAAAGTTTTGGAACAGATCGCGGCCCAAATGCGCGCCAAGAAATTGCCAATGGTCGAGGACCTTCGGGACGAGTCTGATCATGAGAACCCTACGCGCCTGGTGCTCATGCTCCGTTCGAGCCGGGTCGACGCCGAAGAACTGATGAGTCATCTGTTCGCGAGTACGGACCTGGAGCGAACCCAGCGGGTCAACATGAACGTGATCGGCCTGAATGGAAAGCCAGCCGTGCGCGGTCTCAAAGACCTGTTGTCGGAATGGCTGGACTACCGACTGGAAACGGTTAAGCGACGTCTTCGATATCGCCTGGAACGCGTAGAGCAGCGCCTGCATATTCTGGACGGAAGGCTCGTCGCCTACCTGAAAATAGATCAGGTCATCGCCGTAATCCGCAAGGAAGACAAGCCAAAGCCCGTATTGATGAAACGGTTCAAGCTGTCCGACATCCAGGCCGAAGATATTCTGAATCTGCGTTTACGTCAGCTCGCAAAACTGGAGGAGATCAACATACGCGGTGAACAGAAAGATCTGAGTGCAGAGCGCGACGCATTGAAAAAGCAGCTCAAAAGCCGTGTGCAACTGAAGAAACTGGTCCGAGCCGAAATTCTAATGGCAGCAGAGCAGTTCGGCGACGAACGCAGGACCGCCATCATCGAGCGCGAGCCTGCACAGGCGCTGGATGAGACCCAATTGATAGCTAACGAGCCGGGTACAGTGATTTTGTCCGAGCGCGGTTGGGCACGTGCGGCCAAGGGACATGACATCGATCCGCTCACGCTAAGCTACAAGTCCGGAGATGCCTATCTGAGCGCCGCACGTGGTCGCAGCAATCAGAATGTTGTATTCCTCGACAGCAGCGGTCGCGCTTACAGCCTGCCGGCTCATTCGCTGCCGTCGGCGCGGGGGCAGGGGGAGCCACTGTCAGGGCGTTTGAATCCCCCGGAGGGCGCCGTCTTTTGCGGGGTGATGACCGGCGACGAAACATCCCGCTGGCTCGTGGCCAGCGATGCCGGCTACGGCTTTTTCGTGCAGCTCGAACAGCTGCACTCGCGCAACCGGGCCGGCAAAGCACTGATTCGCGTTCCGGACCAGGGCAAGGTATTAATTCCGGCGTTGCACCACGGAGATGAATTTCCAGGGAACGCGCTGGTGGCTGCTGTAAGTTCGATTGGCCGGTTGTTGCTGTTTCCGGCGGAGGAGTTGCCGGAACTGTCCCGTGGAAAGGGCATCAAAATTCTCGGTATTCCCAGTAAGAAATATTCGGCCGGTGAAGAGCAAATGGTCGGCGTGGCGCTGGTTGCGCCGGACGAACGACTGATGGTATTTAGCGGCCAACGCCGCATGAGCCTCAAAGGCGATGACCTCGAACATTATCTCGGTAGCCGTGGACGCCGCGGCAACATGTTGCCACGTGGCTGGCGCAAGGTGGAGCGGCTGGAGGTCGAGCGCGAACCCGGCGATTGACCGATTGGGGTCCGACAGCCGTGTTTAGCTGTCTTCTTTTTCTTCTGTAAGCTCTTCTATTGTTGGGGCATCTTCGTCGAGGAATGACGGATCGAGCGTCGGCTTATCAATAATTTGGCTGGCTTCGAACTCGTCCTCGTAATCCTGCTCCAGCAGCCCCAAGGCCTCGCTGAGGGTGGCTGACAGCAAGTCATCTTCCTCCGGGTCGACCAGTTCCGACAACTCCTGAACCGTATGTTTGCTGGTAACGTCCATGTCGCTGGTTTTTTCAGGTGTTGAATCAGGTAATGCCAACCCCTTGGCCGTCAGCTCATGGGTGAGGTCCATATCGTTGGTAGTTTCAGATGTTGATGCGGGTAATTCCAATCCCTTGGCCGTCAGTTCCTGGGTGATGTCCATATCGCTGGCCGGCTCGGGTGGTGCATCGGGTAATTCCAGTCCCTTGGCCGTCAGTTCATGGGTGAGGTCCACTTCGCTGGGCGATTCGGGGGTCGCATCAGCTGCCGGGTCCTCGACCTCGAGACCGAACAGGTTGCTCATAGTGCCGGTTGGATCCGGATCCGTTATCTCCGACGGATCCGGAGCAAAAGGTGTCGGGAAGTCCGCGGGCGCATCGTCGGCCGTTTGTTGGTCTGCATTGGTTGGGTGAAGACTCACTCTGGGTGCCGCATCGGGCTCACCGATTTCCAACTCCCCGATCGGAATGGGCGAAGCTAAATCGGCCGTTGACGCTGTATCGAACTTAGCGGTGTCAGCAGGCGTGGATTCATAGGCGGGCGGGGGCTCGCCCAGCCGGACTGTGTCAACGTATGACGATGGAGTCTCCAGCCGTGGCAGGGTGTCCTCGCTGACGACGGTCGAATCCCGGCGCCGCCGTCCAAAGAATTCCGTGAGCCAGTTGCGGAGCAGCAGGCTGCTCAGCGCGAGGCCAACCAACAGGCCTAAGGGAATCGCGAGCAGCGGGCTGATGCCACGAACACTGCTCTCGGGC
>JAUWKW010000262.1 GCA_030614035.1 Chromatiales bacterium
CACTGCTGCCTGGCCAAATCAGCTGCGATGCCGCAACCCTATAAGCTGCTTATCGCGTTAGGCGTGCTGATTTTCGTCGTCGGCATCATTATGGCCGTCGGTACATTCGTATCGGGCGATTCTACGAGCGGCCCACGTCCGGGCCAGGTCTGGTCCGAAGAACATCAGCATTGGCACTAAGCGCCGAGTAAAACGCCTGTTTTTATCCTTCGACGCCGTTAGTTTTTCACCAGCAACTCCGGCCACCTGGCCGTGACCTGCGCGATTGCGTCTGGAAAGGCTTCTTGGAACACGTCGCGGTTGAGTCGCTGGTAGACCTCCGGGCCGCCTTCCTCGGGCCACTGGCGCGTCGCGTCGATGATGATCTTGCTGGTGGTTTTGCGATCGGGCGAGGCGGGGTCGAGCGGAAACGACCGCCGATTCTCGATGATCTCCGACGCCAGCGCCGGCTGCCAACGTGTGGCAATAGCAAAGCGAATTGCAGACTGGTCGAGCACGTCGACATCGTCGTCGACAACAATAACAACCCGGGCCAGCGGGTTGAACATCGCCAGCGGGCGGGCGACCTCGAAGGCCTGGCGGGGGGCATCCTTCTTAATGCTGATATAGATGATGCCCTGCGTGTCGTACGGGGAGGCAAAATCGACGACCTGCGGGTGTGACTGCTGCAGGCGGTAGATGCTCTCTGCCCGTTGCGGCGCATCGATGTATTCCTGGATTACGCCGGTAAAGCTGTTCATGATCCACGCATCTTTGCGGTGCGTCAGCGTGTCCGCCGTAAAGACGAAATTGTCTTTGGGATGACCGAGATACCCGTACATCTCGTGATACGGCCCTTCCGGTTCCAGGTTGTACATATCGACCGTGCCTTCAATGACGATCTCGGAGTTGGCCGGCACCAGGAACTTGCCGTTTTCGCTGCGCACGACGTCGATGGCTTTGCCGCGAAAACCACCGGCTATGGCGAGTTCATCCATCGGATCGTCGTTACCTATGCGTGATGGCACACGCGACGCGCTAATCATCCAGGTCATCGGATCCTGGCCGATCACCAGGCACACCGGGACCGTGGTTTCGCCGCGCTTTTTGGCGGCCCGAATTGCCTTGATGCCGGTCTGGCCGCCCTCGAAATTGATCATGATTTTCCGCGGGCCTTTCAGCTGGCAGCGATAAATGCCGTAGTTGACGCCGTGCGTCTCGTCGGTGGTGACCACCGACGCCGTGTTGATATACGGGCCGGCATCGCCGGGATTGCCGCGCATGAATGGGAACGCGGTTGCATCGACGTCGTCACCGGTCAGCACCACCTGCTTGCACAGCGCCTGCCCGGCTGAAACCTCGCGGGTGGGGATCTGCGGCCACTGCCCATCATTTTCTCTGAACAGGTCCAGCATCTTGCGCGTGACCTTGTCATAGGTGACGTTGATATCGCGCGCATCCGGTTCCACGCCCAACAGCAGCGCCTCGGTGTTGACGTTGCCCTGCGGGTTGGAGATCACCGGCGTCGGATACCGCCGGCCATTCACGGTGATGTTCTCGAACATGACAGCAGGCGCTTCACGCAATCCAAACTCGTCGACCAGCTGGTACATGATCGCGGTGGCTTCATATTTATCCTGATTGACACCGTCGAAGCGCACCAGCAGACCCGCCTGTTCGAGCGCGTCCGCGTAGTCGCGCAGCGTGTCAAATGGTGGCTGGGGGCCACTGCCCGCGGACTTCTTGCGGCTGGCTGCGGCGGCGCTGCGTATTGCGCCAGGAGCGGCGGCCAGCGCGGCGCCGGTCAGAACCACATCGCGCCGCGATAGCAGCGCATCGTTGGACGATTCGTTTGAAGCCTTGTCGTGTTTTTCGTTCGACATGTCATTACCCCGTCAGTGTGTAACGAAGGATTCCGCCACCGTTTTTACCAAGCTGATTATTGTGCGATGTCCGGCACTCCCTGCCAATTGTCCGGGCCGATGTTTAACGACGACAGATCCATCACATAGGTGTAGATATCGGCAAAGCCTCGCTCCCCGCGCGAGAACAGCATTTTCGTGCCATCCGGTGATACGGATGGCAGGCCGTCAAATCCGGGGCTATTGGTTAGCCGCTTCGGCTCACCGCCGGCCAGATCACCGAGATAAATTTCCCAGTTTCTGCCATCGATGATCCGAACAAACACGTAGTGGCGTCCGTCCGGCGCGGGGTAGGGCGCCCAGTTCATTTCGTTGTCGAAGGTGCGCGGGGTCAAGTCACTGCCGTCGTGCTTGATCGTGAACACCGTCATCGGCGTCGGTACCCGGCCACGTCCGCCTTTCATTTTCTTGCGATTTTCGTTTTTGACACTGGTCTGCCAGGCGCGAAACATGATCGTCTCGTTATCAGGAAGATAAAATGGTGCGCCTTCCTGCCAGTCCTCGCTGAACGTGATCTGCTGTTCATCGCTACCGTCCGGACGCATGCGCCACAGGTCCATTTTGCCGTCAATCTGGCGCCCGAACACGATCCATTCGCCGCTTGGAGAAATCGAAACCTCGGCTTCGTAATACTCGTTATGGGTCAGGCGGCGCACGTTGTTGCCTTCCAGATCAGAAGTATACAACTCCGCGCCCTGCGGATAGTCGGCGTCATCCGACCAGTTACCCATCGGCATGTCCATGTTGTCACGAGTCGATGTCCAGACGATTTGTTGCTGATCCGGAAAGAAATACGAACAGGCATCCTGACCGCGATCGTTGATGCGTCGGCTGAACTTCCCATCGTCGGTAAAAATGTAAGTCAGCGAACCACCGACGGCGCGCCCTTCTGGTTTCTGGGCATTAGGGTCTTTGGTTTGCGCAATGAAATGGTAACTGTCCGGCGCATAGT
>JAUWKW010000046.1 GCA_030614035.1 Chromatiales bacterium
AACAAGCCGTTCTGCAAGGTGCCGTCGGCATTGCCGGCGCCAGGATGCACGACCATGCCGGCCGGCTTGTCCACAACCAATACATGCTCGTCTTCGTGCAGCACCGATAAATCGATTGGTTGTGGTTGGAATTGAAGCTGCAATTCCACCTCCGGATCCAACTGCACTCGCTGACCGCTGCGCACCGGCGTTCTGGGAATCGCCGATTCGCCGTCCAGGGACACCCGACCATCGAGAATCCATTGTTTAAGGCGCGAGCGTGAATAGGCGGGGAACAACTCTGCCAACGCCTGGTCCAGGCGCCTGCCCTCCTGCTCCGGCCGAATTTCCGATGCTTGATGCAACGATTTCATAAAGTGAACGGTCTAAGCACGTAAGCTGCTGTCGCAAAACAAGTTTACGCTATACTTCGCGCCCTTGTCGTGATTGGGAAATGACCACTGCGGTATCTGACGACGTGTCTGACTCAAAAAAATATAGCTTCGCTGTTCCCGGACTGCCATGGCGGTTTTTTGGACTACTCGCCCTGACAGTACTTCTCGCTGCATGCTGGGGCCGCAAGGATCGCGACCTGGTATCCGGGGCCGACCAATTGTACGAACGGGCGCATAAATCCCTCAATAGCGGCAACTACACAAACGCCATACAGTACTACGAGAACCTTGAAGCTCGTTATCCGTTCAGCAATCAAGCCAAACAGGCGCAATTGGATTTGATTTATGCCTATTCCCAAAACGGCGAGCCCGAAGCAACGATGGATGCAGCGGAGCAGTTTGAGCGCGAAAATCCCACGCATCCTCGCGTTGATTACGCTATTTACATGCGCGGCCTGGCGCAGTTCAGTGGTCAACACGGGAAAATTCGTAGATGGATGCGGATTGATCTAAGCAAACGTCCGCCGGTTGAGGCCATGAATGCATTTGCGGCATTTTCCGAATTGGCCTACCGGTTTCCAGAAAGCCGCTATGCACCCGATGCACGGCAGCGCATGACATTTTTAAGGAACCGTCTGGCAGATCACGAAGTTCACGTCGCACGCTACTATATGAAACGCAATGCCTATGCGGCTGCACTGAACCGCGCCACCCATTGCATGCAGCTTTTCGACGGAGCACCGGCAGTGGCCGACTGCTTGCTGATTATGCTCGAGGCTTATCGCAAGCTTGGAATGTGGGACCTGGCTGAGGACACTGAAAAAGTTCTGATGCAAAACTACCCGGACGCCACTGTTCCGAAGCCGAAAAAAGACAGTTGGTACAAATTCTGGTAGGCACCAGGGTATGACCCATGACCGCTTACGGCGAAGCTGCCTTAGCGATCGTTACTTGCTGCGGCCGTAACCCGACGTCAGCGGATACCGCCAGTCACGGCCGAATGCACGTCCGCTGATGCGAACACAAGGAGGCGATTGCCGACGTTTGTACTCGTTGCGTCGAACCATTTCCAGCACCCGTCCAACGGTATCCCGGTCGAAACCGCGGTCGGCGATTTCGTCAACCGACAGATCCTCGATGATCAACGCATCAAGGATTGGATCCAGGATTTCGTAAGCTGGGAGACTATCGATATCTTTTTGCCCCGGACGCAATTCCGCGCTTGGTTCACGCTCTATCACGCGCTCGGGAATTGCCGGCGAGATCCCATTCCGGTACCGCGCCAGCCGGTACACAAATGTCTTCGTACAATCTTTGATTGGCGCAAAACCGCCAGCCATATCTCCGTAAAGAGTTGCGTAACCGACCGCCATTTCACTCTTGTTGCCGGTCGTTAAGACAATTCGGTGCGTTTTGTTGGAGATCGCCATTAACAACATGCCGCGGCAACGGGACTGAATGTTTTCTTCGGTCGTGTCGTCAGAAAGGCCACCGAACAATTCCCTCAGCGCCTCACGAGTTGATTCGACCATGCTCTCAATCGGGATTATCTGATAATCCACCGCGAGCATCCGGGCCTGTTGCTCTGCGTCCTCGAGACTCATCTCTGAGGTATAGCGGTAGGGCATCATGACCGCCTGGACGGCGTCGGCCCCAAGCGCATCAACTGCCACGGCCAGACACAGTGCCGAATCGACTCCACCCGACAGGCCCAGTACCACGCCGCGAAATCCGTTCTTCAGCACGTAATCGCGGACGCCAGTGACAATCGCTTTATAAGTGCTCTCATCCTCGCCAGGCAACGCTGCGATGTCGCCGGGTTCGGGCTTAAGCACTCCCGTCTTGCCCGCTTTGAAATCGGCGGTATAGATCCCTTCTTCGAAAGCCGGCGCCCTGAAACAAATTGTGCCCGCAGCGTCCACGACACAGGATCCGCCGTCAAATACCAGCTCATCCTGTCCACCCACAAGATTTTGGTACACCAAGGGCACGCCAGTTTCACGAGCGCGCTCACTCAATATCTTTTCACGCTGGATTTGCTTCGCGAGTTCGAATGGTGAGCCGTTGATCGTAACGATCAGGCGGGCTCCGTCGCGCGCTGCCGCTGCGCAAGCTGTGCCTTCCCATACATCCTCGCAAATAGTGATGCCGACCGGCACCCCGTTAACGTCGGCGACCGAGGTTTCCTGACCAGGAGTAAAATAACGCGCTTCGTCAAAAACGCTGTAGTTTGGTAACTCCCACTTGCGGTAATTGCCCTGGATGCCACCATCGGCTAGCAAGACCGCCGAGTTGAAGATCTGGTCCCCGTCGTACTCGGGATAACCGACCAAAACCGCAATTCCTTCGGCATGTTGCTGCAGATCCGCAAGCGCCTCGGCCACGCGCTGGCGCAGGCCCGCATGAAACAGCAGATCTTCCGGCGGGTAACCGCACAGCGCCAACTCCTGGAAAACCACGAGCTGTGCTTTGTAGCTATCGCGAGCCTCTTTAATACCTTGCGCAATACGCTCAGCATTGCCCGGGACATCCCCGACAATGAGATTGAGCTGTGCCAGTGCTATTCGTAATTTATTGGCCATGCAGACCACCGGGGAACCAGCAAATTAATCAGCAATTCCAAATAGGCTCGTGAGGTGTCGCAGCGGCACTAAGCCTCGAGCTGAGCCAGCATCGCGCTTCCAAGCTCAGCCGGTGAATGCACGGTCGTTACCCCGGCGGCTTCCAACGCCGCAAACTTCGTTGCTGCGCTGCCTTCGCCGCCTGAGATAATTGCGCCGGCGTGCCCCATACGCTTTCCAGGCGGAGCCGTGACACCGGCAATATAAGCCACCACCGGTTTCGTTACGCGCTCCTTAATATAGCGAGCCGCCGCCTCTTCATCGGTTCCACCGATCTCGCCCACCATAATGATGCCCTCGGTGGCGTCATCACGCTCGAATAACTGCAGGCAATCGATGAAGTTCAATCCACGAACCGGATCGCCGCCTATGCCGACACTGGTCGTTTGCCCGAGACCATTGTTCGTGGTCTGGAATACTGCCTCATAGGTTAGAGTGCCGGATCGGGAAATAATCCCTACCCGGCCCGGCTGATGTATAAATCCCGGCATGATGCCAATCTTGCTTTCGCCGGGTGTGATGATGCCGGGGCAATTTGGCCCGATTAAGCGGCAATCGTAATCCTTAAGAGCGGCTTTGACCCGCACCATGTCCAGCACCGGAATACCCTCGGTGATGCAAACCACCAACTCCACCCCGGCATCGGCGGCCTCCAGGATCGCGTCTGCAGCAAACGGGGCCGGCACGTATATCATGCTGACAGTGGCGCCGGTTGCGCGAACCGCGTCATGGGTAGAGCCATAGACGGGCAACCCAAGGCAGTTTTCACCGCCACGGCCGGGCGTCACCCCGGCAACCAGCCGGGTGCCGTATTCGAGACATTGCTTGGCATGAAACGAACCCTGTCGGCCGGTCAGCCCCTGAACAACGACCGCGGTGTCTTTATTGACAAGAATGCTCACGAATTGACCTTCCTCGATAACCCCTGATCAGACCACGTCACGCCGCCGCCACAGCTTTGTCAGCGGCATCGGTCAGATCGTCGGCAGTCACGATATCGAGACCACTTTTCGCCAACAGCGCCCTGCCCTGTTCGACGTTTGTTCCTTCCAGGCGCACGACGACGGGCACCGACACTTTGATGTCACGTATCGCTTGAACTATGCCCTCCGCAATCAGGTCGCAACGGACGATGCCGCCGAATATATTCACGAGGATCACGCTGATCTGACGATTGGAAAGAATCAGTTTGAAAGCTTCAGCAACGCGTTCCGAGGTCGCACCGCCGCCGACATCCAGAAAGTTCGCCGGTTCGCCGCCATGGAGTTTAATCAGGTCCATGGTCGCCATCGCCAGGCCTGCGCCATTGACCATGCATGCGATGTTTCCGTCCAGCGACACGTAGCTCAGGTCGTGTTCACTAGCGGACCGTTCCATATCATCTTCCTGGGTGGGATCGCGCATGGCCACGAGGCCCGGTTGACGAAATAGCGCGTTGTCGTCGATGTTTATTTTCGCGTCCAGGGCCAAAAGCTGGCCCGCCGTGTTCACGATTAGCGGATTGATCTCGACCAGAGCTGCATCGCACTCGCAGAACAATGAGTACAGTTTGGCGGTCAAGGCAACGAATTGCCGCATTTGCTCCTTTTCCAGACTGAGCCCCGCCGCAAGAATCCGCGATTGGTATGCCTGCAGGCCCGCAGCGGGGTTTACGCTGACCGTAAAGATCTTCTCCGGCGTGGTCGCCGCAACTTCCTCGATATCCATGCCGCCCGCAGCCGATGCGACGAAGGTCACGCGCTCGTGGGCACGGTCCACCAGCAGGCTGAGGTACAGTTCCCGTTCAATTTCGCTGCCCGCTTCAACGAACACCTGGTTGACGGGGAGCCCCGCGCTGCCAGTTTGTTTCGTTACCAGCCGGATTCCGAGCATTCCGGCAGCCGCGGCCTGCACTTCGTCCAGGCTGTTTGCCAGCTTCACGCCACCGCCCTTGCCGCGACCACCAGCGTGGACCTGCGCCTTGACGACCCACACCGAGCCGCCCAGCCGGTCCGCCGCCTGCCGGGCCGCCCGCGGCGATTCGGCGACCTCCCCGGACGACACCGGGATGCCGAAGCGGGCAAACAGCTGCTTGGCCTGATACTCGTGCAGATTCATGGGTGGTACTGTCCTTATTGGTATCCCGGGACCCGACCCGTTGATCGAAGGTTGCTATTGTCCGCGAAAGCCCTCCGCAGATAAACCGTCTACTGCGTCAAACGTTCCGCGAAACGGTGTTGCTACAATAGCGCCGCGAATTTTCACCGCGGCGATGATGCGGGCCATGGCAACTGCGGAAAAAACCCTCCAATACCGACCCTTGGCGGCGCCTCGGGCCGGTAACGTCTCGGACACCGATATAAACCGGCGGGTCCTGATCATGGTCGGCGGCTTTAGATTGCTGATCGCACTGGCCCTGCTGTCGGCGGCGTTGCTACCGGTAACCCCCCCGATACTCGGTGCCCGATACCCTGAAGTGTTTATGGGCGTCGCGTATGCCTACGTCATCATCGCGATCTTTATCGCGATACTGATCCGGCGAGGCTGGTCTTCCCGGTCGGTGGCCGCAATCCAGCTGGCGACCGACATCACCGCCATAACCCTGGCGGTGCATACCAGTGGCGGTATCGGCAGCGGTTCGGCCGCATTGCTGGTTATGTTCGTTGCCGTCAGTGGCCTGAGCCTGCCCGGGAAAGGCCCCTATTTTGCCGCAGCACTGGCAGCGCTGGCATTGCTGCTGGAACAAAGCCTGTCATTCCTTCAGGGAGTCACCCAGGCGGCAGACTTTCTGCCGGCTGGCGTATTGGGTGCAATCATGCTGGTGCTGGCGCTGGCGACCCAACCGCTGGTGCGCCGAATCGAAGAGACGGAGGCACTGGCGCGCCAGCGGGGTATCGATCTGGAAAACCTCGCGCAGCTGAACGACTACGTGCTGCAAAACCTTCGTGAAAGTGTTGTCGTAGTCGATCCGGAAAAGCGCATCCGCTTGATCAACCAATCCGCAGCCGATCACCTGGGTGCACCAAACCGCATGCCCGGCGCGCAACTTGACGACATATCTCCAGCCCTGACAGCTTTGCTGGACGATTGGCAGCGCGACGGGCCGGATTGGGGCCTGGACGTACCCAATTTTCTCGCCGCGGACGGCTCTACCGTTATCAACGCTCACATCGCACCGCTGGGATCGTTGGCCGACGGCTCGGTGATGATTTTTCTGGAGGATGCGAGCCTGCTTGCCGAGAAGGTGCAACAATCCAAGCTCGCCGCGTTAGGGCGCCTCAGCGCCAGTATCGCGCACGAGATTCGCAACCCGCTTGGAGCCTTGAGTCACGCTGGGCAACTGCTGGCCGAATCTCCGGGCATTGGCGCGCAGGAACAGAGATTCCTGGACATCATCGATACCAACTCCAAGCGCGTCAGCGAAATTGTGGAAAACGTGCTGCAATTGTCCCGCCGCAATCCGGTGCATTCTGAAACCTTGTACCTTGGGGAATGGACGGCGAACTTTGTCAACGAATTCGTGTCGACATTGGAATTATTCGAGGGACAGTTGTCCGTTTTGGAAAGCGCGGACGATGTCAGCGTCAGAATGGACCCCGGACATTTGCATCAGGTGGCCTGGAACCTGTGTGAGAATGCACTGAAATACGCGAGTGAGGCGGCCGGCGGCATTGCCGTGGAGATGCGCTATGGGCGGCTGCCACAGAGTCACCGCCCGTACCTGGAGATTCTGGATCACGGTTCGGGGATTCCCGAAGAGTTGCAAGACTCGCTGTTTGAACCCTTCGCCACCGGGCGCAACGGAGGTCATGGCCTGGGGCTTTTTATCTGCCGCGAGCTGTGCGAAAGCAACGGCGCCACACTGCGCTATGAGCCAGGTGAAACACACGGCAGCGTTTTTCGAATCGTATTTGCGGACCCAAGCCGCTGGGAAGCTGACCAATGACTAAACCGCTTGCTCTGGTGGTGGACGACGAACCGGACATTTGCGAGCTGCTCGCCATCACGCTGGAGCGTATGGATATCGACACCGATACCTGTGGTGATGTGGCAACGGCCAAGCAACGGCTCGGCAGCCGTGATTACCAGCTGTGCCTGACGGACATGCGGCTGCCGGATTCGGACGGCCTGGAGCTGGTGGAGTGGATGCAAACCAGCGGTCTGCGGACACCGGTCGCCGTCATCACGGCCCACGGCAATGTCGAATCGGCCGTCCGGGCATTGAAATTGGGCGCGTTCGATTTCATTTCCAAGCCGGTGGATCTCACCGACCTGCGAAATCTGGTCGCCAACGCCATGCGCCTGGACATGGCAGGGGGTGGCAAAGCGCGGCTGCTCGGTGATTCCAAAGCCATATCTGATGTACGCAACGTCATTGCGAAGGTCGCACGCAGCCAGGCTCCGGTGCACATCAGCGGCGAATCGGGCACCGGCAAGGAATTGGTGGCGCGCATGATTCACGAGCAGGGCGCCCGCAGTACCGGACCGTTCGTGCCGGTGAATTGCGGCGCGATACCGTCAGAGTTAATGGAAAGCGAATTTTTCGGGCATCGCAAGGGATCCTTTACGGGTGCCGTCAGCGACAAACAAGGCTTATTTCAGAGCGCCGAAGGCGGCACGCTGTTCCTAGACGAAATCGCCGACCTGCCGCTAACGATGCAGGTCAAACTGTTGCGGGTGATCCAGGAAAAAGAGATGCGGCCAATCGGCCAAACGGATGAAATCCAGGTCGACGTGCGCATCCTCAGCGCGACCCACAAAGATCTGGGCGAGCTGGTCGCGCAGGGAGAGTTTCGCGAAGACCTGTTCTACCGGGTCAACGTCATCGAACTCAATGTACCGCCGCTGCGTGACCGGGGTGACGACGTCTTCATCTTGAGTAAATACACACTGGAACGGCTGGCAACGGAGATGCAGATGGCGGAGCCAAGCCTCGATGCGCAAGCACGGGACATACTGGGCGCATACGAATTTCCGGGAAATGTCCGGGAGCTGGAAAACGTGCTGGAGCGCGCGGTCACGCTGTGCGACGGAAGCACGATTACCGCTGGCGACATCCAGGTCAAGGCTGGCGGATCCACAGCGACGGCGGCGGAGCCCGATGCTGCGCTGGGCGACAAACTGGAAAATATTGAGCGGGATGAAATCACCCAGGCACTCGAGCAGAACCGCTACAACAAAACGGCAACGGCCAAACGACTGGGTTTAAGCCTGCGCGCACTGCGCTACCGGATCAAAGAACTGGGCATCGAGTAAGGGATTACACATAAGGTCTGTTTCGGTCTGTTGAAGCGACAATTTTTGTCGGTTTGTGACCATTAAGTGTCCTGGCAAGACACTCAATTTGGCCGCTATGTTAATCCAGAGGCTAGTCTGGCGCGCCCCGGAAACATCGTAACCCTTTATTGATCAGTCGCTTAGAGGAATCCTGGGCGTTTCTGGCACAGCTCTTGCATCTATCAGGGCAGCTGGCTTTTGTAGCCGTTCGTTCTTCTTGCTTCGATAAATATATCTTTGGAGAAATTCTGATGAAGAAACTGCAACAGGGCTTCACGCTCATCGAACTGATGATCGTTGTTGCCATCATCGGTATCTTGGCCGCCATCGCTATTCCGGCGTACCAGGACTACACCATTCGCGCCCAGGTTTCTGAAGGTTTGAACCTCGCCGCTGCCGCTAAGGCTGCCGTCTCGGAAAGCTTTATGAACACCGGTGTGGCACCGGCCACCCGTGTCATCTCGGGGATGTCAGCAAACGCTGCCGACACCCAGGGCAAGTACGTCACTGGAGTTCTGATCACCCTCGGTACGATCTCGGTCAGCTACGGCAACGAGGCGAACGCCCAGATCTTGGGAGACATCCTGACGCTGACACCG
>JAUWKW010000087.1 GCA_030614035.1 Chromatiales bacterium
GGCTTTCTCGAGGTCGTCCATACCAAGATAGCTTTCCGTCAAGCCATCTCGCGCAGGAATTTGCTCGAAATTGTAAAACCCCCCATTGACGTGACTGATACGCAGTGCGCGTTGGTAAGCGCTAAGGCCGAGGGCGTACAATCCCGCATCATTGTAGGTTGCACCCAGCCCCGTCAGCGGATTGATCAGCTCCGCCGACAAATTGTCAATGTTGTCTTCAATGATCGCTATCGCAGCGCTGTAGGTCGCCTGCGCGGATTGCGGGTCGCCGCTGCGGCGATATGCGCTGGCCAGATTCATTAAGGGGTTAGCCAGCTCGATGTTGCCATTACCGAAAATCTCGCGCGTCAGTTCCACAACCCGATTAGCGAAGAAGACGCTTTGCTGGTAGTTCCCGTCGTCATAGAGGGTTAGAAACTGCCGCTGCGCGCGGTCGCGTCTGATATGCAGTTCATCACCGGCCCGCCCGGCCGGGGCGCCGGTTTGGAGTTGCGCGCTGGCGCGGGTTTGCTCGGCGCCGGCTGGCTGCACGGCCGCTTCCGGAGCAGTCGGCGACTCGGTCGAAGGAAAATCCTGTCCCGAACTGCTCTGAGAAACAATTAACATAATCGCGGCCAGCCAGGCTGGCTTAGGCGTTGCAAACATCAAATCTTTGCAGCGGATCTGCCGCTCCTCAAATCCCGTGCTGTCTGATAGACCATGAGCGGTGCCATCGGTTTCATCGCTTGAAAATCCAAGCCCGCCGAAGCGGGTTCGCGGCGCGCTGTCAACGCTTTTCACCGAGGCCCGTTATCAGCCTGAGGACAGACTCTGATAGACAGTATCGGGGATTTTAGCAGGAGACGCATTATGTACGGATACGGAAAAGCAACAGGTGTGGCGGTTGTGGCCGGGCTGCTCTGGGCGGGCAGTACGCTGGCGGCTACCGACGCGGATATCGTGGATGACCGGCTGGACCGGCGCGGCGACCGGATCGAGGCGCACCTCGATAACACCGGTGATCGCATCGACCAACGTTTGGACGCCAAGGGCGATCGAATCGATCAGCATTTGGATGTCCGGGGCGACCGGATAGATGCGAAGCTCGACCGCCGCTCGGACGCAGCAGCTGCGCAAGGCAATGACGGGCTGGCGGCGAAACTGGATCGCAAGGGCGATCGCATAGACGCCCATCTCGATCAGAAGGGCGACCGCGTCGATCAGCGACTCGACCGCAAGGGTGACCGCGTCGATGCAAGACTGGATCGCAAGGGTGCGCGCGCCAATCGGCGATTGGATCAAGATGCCCAGCGTGTTGATCGCAGCGCCAGCCAGCGGGGCAGCAGCTCCGGCAACAGGCGCGGCTCGCGCCAGCGCGGCGGCCGTCGTACCGGTTGAAGTCGCAGGCTTTGCTTCGGTGCCAAAACGCCGGCCTGCGCCGGCGTTTTTTTCATCTGGGGCCCAGGAAAGCCCTGACTGCCAATACCAATCCACGATAAACTGCGGACTCGGTCAGCAAAAGCGGCGTATCGACAAACAGATGGCATTGTTTAGCAGCAAGTCGGCACTACCTGAACCATCGGAGGCCTTACCGGGACGCGAAACTCCAATGGTGGTGCCGGATTTCCATTTTGTGAACGGGAATCCGTTGCAGGATCCGTTCCCAGACGGACTGGAAAAGGCCGTGTTTGGCATGGGTTGTTTCTGGGGCGCTGAACGTATCTTCTGGGAATTGCCAGGTGTGTACACGACGGCGGTAGGGTATGCGGCCGGCCAGACACCAAACCCCAACTACGACGAGGTTTGCTCAGGCCAGACCGGCCATGCAGAGGTGGTGCTGGTGGTGTTTGATCCGGAGCAGACCAGTTACGATGCGCTGCTGCGCGTGTTCTGGGAATCGCATGATCCGACCCAGGGGATGCAGCAGGGCAACGACGTGGGCAGCCAGTACCGCTCCGGAATATACGCTTACAACGACGCGCAACGCGAGGCCGCGCGGCGATCACTGCGTGAGTATCAATCTGGCCTCGAAGTCGCCGGCTACGGGGCGATTACGACCGAGATCGAAACGGCACCACCGTTTTATTACGCCGAGGACTACCATCAGCAGTATCTGGCCAAGAATCCTGGCGGTTACTGTGGAATTGGTGGGACCGGGGTGGCTTGTCCCGGCCCGGCGGCAGCCTAGCGGGTCTGATTTAGGCGCTTGCCCGGTATCCGGGTTTCAGTTCAAGACCCGGTAGCCGCGGTAGCGCATGCACCGTTTGACGACTTGCTCTTTCTCCCTGGCACCCTGCACCCCGGACTTTGAGCCGCCAAGCACGGCACCAACGCCAGCGTCTTCAGCAATGTCCCGTCCGCGGATCACCCCAACGGCCGCGCCGGTCGCTGCACCAACGGCCGCGCCGCGCGCCATGCCGTACTCGATATGGACCTGCTGTGAAAAGCCCTTACATACAGCCAGGTCTTCCTCGTATACGGTCATGTTAACGCCAGTCGTGTCGATGATCGGGTCGGGATGGGATGAACATCCTCCAATCCAAAGGGCTGCCAGAAACCAGTAGGTATATCTCATGGCACATCGTCCATTGTCAGGGGTCCGTAGGAATAAACGCTGCAGCCGACCATGCGTTGACAACGCTCGATGAGACGAAAGCTCCCGAAGCCGGCCATTACTTGACGATTGTCGCTGCGCGCCGTTGCAGTTAGCGTTAGCCGTTATGCGAACAAACGAACTGAATTCCCAATCCATCCGGCCCGGGCTGCCATGGCAGCGGGTCGGCTGGTTGCTGTTCACGGCATACCTGCTGCTTGGCGTGCTGTGCCGCGGCGTGGCCGCGGCCCCGGCGGGTGAGCTTTCTGCAGCATCACCGGAAGTCGCGCGCGAGGCGGCGCTGTATCGCGTGGTTGCGGACCGCTCGGAACTCCGGCTGCTGGTTTATCGGAGCGGCGCACTCGCAAAATTCGGCCATAACCACGTCATCAGTTCACAAGCGATTGACGGGAGCGTGTACGTTGGTGAGAGCCCTGAAAACTCCTTTTTCATGTTGAAGCTGCCAGTTCAAGATTTTGAAGTCGACCGGCCGGAACTGCGCAACGAGGAGGGCGACGATTTTTCCAGCAGCATGGATGAAAAAGCGATCCAGGGAACGCGAAAGAACATGCTTGGTGAATCAATGATGGACGCAGCGAACTATCCGGAAATTCACCTGGCCAGTCGGCACATTAGCGGCGCATTGCCCAAACTGCTGCTAACGGTGGATGTGCAGATTCGTGACCAGGTTTCGCAGTTGCAAGTACCGGTCGAAGTCGTGATCAACATGGGTCATTTGACGGCGACCGGCAGTTTTTCTTTTGATCAGACGGCCGTCGGGCTAAAACCGTTCAGAGCCATGCTGGGGGCGCTGCGCGTGCGGGATACGGTCGACGTGAAGTTCAGCATCACTGCGACTCGGGCCCCTCCGGCTCCTTGAACACGTCATGCAAATGAGTTCAACTGACGTATCTCGATGGGCAGCTTCGGCCCGAAAATAAATAATGACGCACCACGCATTTCAACAGGGAGCAAGTCTTGATTAGTAGAAAAAGCATGCAGCGGCTGCTTGTTGCAGCAATTGCAATCGCCGGAATTGCTGCTGCCATCGGCTACACGATGCGGGCCGAGCCGTTGCGCGTCGTTGTTGTTGCGGTTGAACGTGGCGATGTCGCGGCAACGGTGGCAAACACACGCGCCGGTACGGTCAACGCCTGCCGCCGGGCTGGCTTGTCGCCGGCCCTGGGCGGCCAAATGGCCAGCCTGCCGGTGTCAAAGGGCGATCGCGTGACGGCGGGACAGGTTTTACTGGAGTTGTGGAACGAAGATTTGCGTGCGGAGAAGGTATTAGCTGAACGGGATGCTATAGCGTCGGCAGCCCGTGCAAAGGAATCCTGTGTCATCGCGGACGTCGCAGATCGCGAAGCGAAACGCCTGGTCAGTCTGCGTGAGCGCGGAATATCATCCGAAGAAGAAACCGATCGTGCCGTCGGCGACGCCCAAGCCAAGCAGGCGGCCTGCGAGGCAACCCGCGATCTGGTGCGGGTCAGTGATGCCCGGATCGACGTGGCCACGGCAGCGTTGCAACGGACCATACTCAAGGCACCATTCGATGGCGTGATTGCCGAAATCAATGGTGAGCTGGGTGAATTCGTCACGCCGTCGCCGGTTGGCGTGCCAACGCCGCCGACGGTTGATCTGATAGACAGCAGTTGCCTTTATATCAGCGCCCCGATCGATGAGGTCGATGCCACCGCAGTGCGTACCGGCATGCCGGCGAGAATTACGCTCGACGCCTTTCCCGATCAGCGTTTTCCTGGTCACGTGCGCCGGGTTGCGCCCTACGTACTCGAGGTTGAAAAACAGGCCCGTACTGTGGAAGTGGAAGCGGAAATCGACAATCCGGAAGAGTATGACCTGATGCCCGGGTACAGCGCGGACGTTGAGGTTATTTTGGATATTCGTACCGATGTATTGCGTATTCCGGCACTGGCGATAATTGACGGCGAAAGAGTTCTGCTGCTGAACGAACAGGAAGGGGTCATAGAGGAACGCATGATCGAGAAGGGCGTTTCAAATTGGGAATACTCAGAGATTGTATCTGGCCTCGATGGTAGCGAACTGGTCATCCTGTCAGTCGATCGGGAAGGCGTCGAGGCTGGCGCGACAGCCGTTCGTGATTAGTTCCACCGAATCATCGTCTCAGCAGGTAGACCGCGTGACCGCGGAACCGTCAGAATCCATTATTCAGCTCGAGGGGCTGCGCCGCGATTTTCACGTCGGCGACGAGGTCGTCCACGCCCTGAACGGCATCGACATGCAAATCGGCGCTGGCGAGTATCTGTCGATCATGGGGCCTTCGGGTTCCGGCAAGTCCACTCTCTTATACATACTCGGGCTTCTGGATGTCCCAACCGCTGGTGAGTATCGGCTGGCCGGAATAAACACCGCGAGCATGAACGACAACGAGCGTGCCAATGCGCGGCAACGTGACATTGGATTTATTTTTCAGTCTTTTCACCTGGTACCGAGGATGAACGCGGCGGAAAACGTTGAGTTGCCGCTAACACTTGCTGGTATGGCGCCGACCGAGAGACGCGAACTCGTCGACCGCGCCCTGGAAGGCGTCGGATTGCGGGATCGTGCGGGCCACCGGCCGGATCAGCTGTCCGGGGGGCAGCGGCAGCGCGTGGCCATCGCACGCGCAATCATCATGCAGCCGAAGCTGTTACTGGCGGACGAGCCCACCGGAAACCTGGACTCCGCCTCGGGAGACGAGGTTATCGACATCATGGAGTCATTGAACCGACAGGGACTAACCCTGATTGTTGTAACTCACGATCCGGACGTAGGTAAACGTGCCGGTCGGCACATCAAGTTGCACGACGGTGATGTCGCCAGCGATAGTCGTACCGGGAAAAGCGCATGAGAACGGCCGACACGGCGCGTTTGGCGGCGGAGTCGATGCTCCGCTACCCATTGCGAACCGTGATGATGCTGATTGCAACGGCCATCGGAGTTGCCGCGGTACTGACACTGACAGCGCTCGGCGAAGGGGCGCGGCGCTTTGTCACCGGCGAATTCAGCTCGCTGGGAACCAACCTGTTGATCGTCATGCCGGGCAAAACCGAAACGACCGGAAGTGGTTTGATGTTGATGGCGGGTGAGACGCCACGGGACATGACGCTCGAGGACGCCGAAGCGGTGTTGCGCAGCCCCTATATCAGCAAGGTCGCACCGGTCATGGTCGGCGCCGCACCCGCTTCCCGCGGCGGACTGGAGCGTGAAGTCCCGGTTCTGGGCTCGACTCGCTCTTTGCTGAGCATCCGGCATTGGAGTATGGCAATCGGCGACTTTCTGCCCGAAATCGACATGAATAGGGCTGCGCCTGTCTGCGTGCTCGGCGCGGTGCTGCGCCGCGAATTTTTCGGCGAAGAATCCCCGATTGGGAAGTGGATGCGCATTGGTGATCGCCGCTGCCGCGTGATTGGCGTGCTGAGTACCGAAGGACGTTCCGTCGGCATCGATGTCGGCGAGATATTGGTGATACCGGTAGCATCGGGGCAGGCACTATTTAATTCGCCGGCGTTGTTTCGGATCATTGCGCAGGGCCGCAGTCGCGAAACCCTGATCAAGGGGAAGGCGGACCTGATCCGGATTATAAAGGATCGACATTACGGCGAAGAGGACGTCACAGTAATCACCCAGGATGCAGTGCTTGGAACATTCGACACAATATTCAATGCGGTGACTATGGCACTCGCGGGCATCGCGTCGATCAGTTTGATCGTTGCCGGTGTACTAATCATGAACGTGATGCTCGTGGCGGTCAGTCAGCGCACCGAGGAAATCGGATTGTTGAAAGCGCTGGGTGCGAAACGCCGGCAGATTATCGCGCTGTTTTTGACCGAGGCCGGGTTCTTGTCGATAGCCGGCGCCGTGGCGGGGCTGATGTT